>DCCQ01000034.1 GCA_002314195.1 Bacteroidales bacterium UBA1077
GAGATTTTTTCACCTCAAAGAACATTTCATACAAATCAAAACAGCTTCTGAAAACAACTTCTCGGTTCATGGCATAAGACAATAACATTTCCCATGAGTGAGAAATGGAAAATATTCATTATCTTTGTCTTGCTGACATTGAAGCGCGGAAGACTTCTCTTGCGAAATCAAGATTCAGCGCCAATCATTAACTGACAAAGGGCTATGGAGGAGAAAAGGATCAAATACCCTATCGGGGTGCAGACGTTCGATAAGATTATCGAGGGTGGTTATCTTTACATCGACAAGACGGGGTTTGTGTATGACTTGGCAACAAACTATTCGTATGTATTTCTTAGCAGACCGCGGCGGTTCGGCAAATCGTTGCTGTCATCCACGTTCCATAGTTACTTCGAGGGAGACAAGGATCTGTTCAACGGCCTGAAAGCCGGGAAACTGAAGAAAGAATGGACAAAGCATCCTGTGTTGCACTTCGACATGTCCACGGCGAAGCATTGCAACGAGGAGGAATTGCTCAGCGAACTGAACATCAAATTGTTGAAATACGAAAAGCTCTACGGCAAAGGAGATTGTGAGATTGGTGTCAACCAACGTTTCGAAGGGCTTGTCCACAGGGCGGTGAAGCAGACCGGCGAGAAAGCCGTCATAATCATTGATGAATATGACGCACCGCTTCTGGACGTGGTGAACAATCAGGAGAGACTCACGCCTATGCGCCAAATAATGAGGAACTTCTACAGCCCGATCAAAAGTCTGGATCCGTATCTCAGGTTCGTGTTCATCACGGGAATCACCAAGTTCGCGCAGCTCAGCATATTCAGCGAGCTCAACAACTTGAAGAACATCTCGATGATGCCGAAATATTCAGCGATCTGCGGAATTTCGCAGGAAGAACTTCAATCACAGATGAATATTCCTGTGCAGCAAATGGCGGATGAGTTGGAAATCACTTTTGACGCGGCCCTGGAGAAGCTGAAGAGCAACTACGACGGTTACCATTTCTGCGCCAAATCCGAGGACATCTACAACCCGTTCAGTCTACTCAATTCATTGTCTGACAAAATGTTCGGCAGCTATTGGTTCGACACGGCCACGCCAACTTTCCTAATTGAGCGCATGAGGGAGAATCCTATTTCCGAAAATCTTCTGGACAGAATGAACGAAATCGCAAGAAGCGACTTTGATGTCTCTCCGGAGTTTTCCGACAGCATCCTGCCGCTACTCTATCAGACAGGATACCTGACAATCAAAGGGTACAGCGCAGAAGACGAATCCTACACTTTGGGCTACCCGAACCGGGAGGTCAGGGAAGGATTCCTCAAGGGACTTCTGAACAGTTACAGAGGTTCGGAGGGAATGAGCGCCTCCTTCGTGCTCCAGTTCAACAGGGCATTGAAAAACAACGACATCGATGGTGCCCTGGAGCGGATGCAATCTTTCCTTGCCGGAATCCCGTACGATCTGGAGAACAAGTCCGAGAAGCATTTCCAGACGATCATCTACCTGATCTTCTCCCTGCTTGGTTACTATACCAAAGCCGAGGTCAAGTCCGCCATCGGCCGGGCGGACGCAGTGTGCCGGACCAAGGACAGAATCTATGTCTTTGAGTTCAAGGTGGACGGCTCCGCAGAGGAAGCTCTCAGACAGATTGACGAAAAAGGATACCTTATCCCGTACAGATTTGAGGGCTTGGAAACCCCAAAAGTCACATCAATCACCCAATCGTTCGCTGAACCTACCGAAGCGACCGACCGTAACGCTTCGACGGGCTCAGCGACCGAAAGAAAACTCGTCAAGGTCGGCATAAACATCTCCACCCAAACCCACACCATCGACTCATGGAAAATTTCTGTGGAATAAAGACAAAAGCAATATGACAAGCAAGGACTACAGGGATTTCGCGGTGGAGCAGATGGGACTGCTGGAGGGGATATTCACCAAGCCGATGATGGGAGAGTTTCTGCTTTACTGGCAGGGGAAATATTTCGGTGGAATCTACGACAACCGGGTTCTGGTCAAGAAGACCAAGACCAACGAGGGGTTCGGGATGCCGGAGGCGATTCCTTACGAGGGAGCCAAGGCGATGTATCAGGTCAACATCGACAACCGGGAGGAAGTGGCAGAGGTCATCAAGGCCACCTGCGAGGGATTAAGATAGGACTCTTCGCCAATTACCTGACCTCCACTCCGGCAAAAGAGCACTCCGCGTTGATGAATATGGTGTGCGAGCCGGCCTGCTGACAAAGATGCTCCTTTGTCCGGTTGTCCACACCTCCGAAGAAAGAACTGGAGCGAACCTCGACATTGACATCCTTCGGAACGTATATTCCCACTCCGGCAAAGCTTGCTTTGACATTGACCTGAACATCATCTGTGAATATGGCTTCACGCAAATCAAGACGGAGGGAGCCAAATGCCGCATCGATGTCGGCTCCCTCAAACTCCTCCGCGTCAAGCCGACGGTTCTGCTCTCCGAAGGCGGTGGAAATCTTAAGGATGTTCTTTCCCTCGCGGGAAACAGTCTCGCACTCTCCACGGGAACACTTGTTGCTACCGTGCCAATGACCTCCATCCTTGGAGAAAACCAAAACAATCCCGAACATAATGAATATGACGGCAAGGCACAGTTCCCAGAACATCGACCAGTCAATGTAACCTTGAGCCTGAAGAAGCAGCACGGCACCCAAGGCAATGCCCCAAAAGGCGCCAAGATTAGGACGGGCGATGAATCCGGAGACACAAGGAAGAATGATCAGAAGAGTCCACCACCCCCTGAAGAATATGTCAAAGCCTATCACTCCGGTGACATTCAGAATCCACAGCACACCTATGGCAGCGATGGAGACCCCCAAAAACAGTTTCGCTAACTTTTTCATACATTGTCAATTATTAATTCTTGTCTGAATCACAGCGGCAAAGGTACATCGGAAAACGCTTGTGGCAATGGGCTTCGCACGGACAAAGCACACAAAACAATTATTTAATTTTCAAGAACATAGCGACAAAGACAGTGGACAATGAGGCCAGTAATTTTTCACGCCCTTTCTATGCCGTCACCTCGGGAATCCGAATATGTCTGATTGAACGTTTAGACCAGAATATATCCTTCTTGCTCATAGCAGCGGCGATGTCTCATTATCATATCAAACAGCGGCTTGATACGATGATCTAATATATTCAAAGATTTGAACTTATTGTACTGTTTGTTGAATAACGATTCGTTTCCGTGCTTTATTCTGTATTCGATGTCTTCCGGAACAAGCATAGAGGCTCTGTCTCCTAATCTGGAATAGAACTCTGTCTGGTAAATATTAATGCCGGCCAGATCAAAATCTCCGAAATGAATATATTTGTTAGGTATTCGTTCCAGCCATTCATAGAGTGCGGAGTTTTGTGGGTATCTGGACACGAAAAGGTACTTCCCCTTTGGGAATAAGTAAGTCAGTTTGGATAGATTGTTGAAATTCTCCACGTTTTCTATTCCAACGACATTTACATCTTCCGGAATGCGGAAGGTTTCTGGATGATAGATAAAAATAGACATCCCGGTGTATGGGGTAAGCGTGATTACCTGTTTATCAATGGAGATGTCCACAGGTTCGACGCAATTGACCATAAAACCCCGTAAAGTGTTAACCTTTAATGTTTTTGAGTCACCAGTCTTATTGACCAAGTCCTGTCTTGTAAAATCATCTGAACGCAATTTTATCCATTCGTCGATGGGGACACCGCAGGTGAACAAATCCCTGATGTATTTATCGCATAGCTCCGGATTCTGAACACGAATCTTCTTACGGCTCCCGTTCGCACTGATGGAGATGACATTTCCGTCCAATAGTGGCCTTGTGATCCATTCCGGAAGTGCTGTCCAGGCCAATGCCTCTCCGGATAGGATCTCCCTGAGTTTTTGTGCCTGTGAGGATGTAAGCCTGTTGTCTGCCATAATAATCAGTCCAAATGGCTAATAAGGGGAATTATATGTGTTCTGTTATTCTTGTCTTTTTCAAGCAGATATGTGTATTTGTAGTCTTCCGCGTTGAAAGTGGTAGGTGAACTGTTCACCAACAAAATGTTCCTTTTGTTCGCGAACATCAGTATTCCTTTGACATTGTTCGGATGCAATTTACCGATCTCATCCATCATGCAATGGATTCTGAAATCTCCGAACTTACGGGAAGCCCTTTCCTTGAACACATTGATAAGCATAATGTTGATCATCGCCTTTACAAGTATGTCCGTTCCATCGGAGCCGACATTGGATATTTTCTCCACCCATCCTGTGTCATTGTCGTTTTCTACAATCCTGAATTCAAGCTTGAAAGAATCCGAGAGGTCGAGGGTCTTGGCCGAAGGCTCGTTCTGCAGCGCTTTCATAAAGCGCATAAGATAATCCACCGCTTTTGTGTTGACTTCCGTGCGGTCTCCCTGAGAAAACAGGTCTATCTCACCCATATTGTATTGGTTCTCCTCGTTGAACTCCTTTATTGTCAATAAAAGTTGGACAAGGCGGTTTTCGCTTGCCAATTGTCTCAAGGAGATGTTCTTGATTGCCCCGACAAAATTGTCTTTGCTGAAATCCTCGTTGATCTCATTGATGACCTTGTTGATCTCACTTCTGTTTTGGGTCAGGTCGGAGGTCTCTTTAGCGATACGCCGAATTATGTCTGTGTAACGCTCACTGATGCGTTTTTGGTACTCTTGAAGCATATCATTGGATATGAATGAGTCCAAACCTGCCGCAAAGTCCATATACTCTTGATCTGTAACCATTCCTGTCTTGAAGTTGAAAAGGTTTCGGGGTGAGAACCCATCTTTGAACACGGTGACAGCGCTTTTGAACGCTTTCATATCATTTTCTCTTGAAATGATTCTGGATCTCAAGTCATTTGTTATCTCACGGCAAGACTTGTTGGCTTGCTTTTCCTCGTCTGTCTGCTCAGTATAAGGATTAAGCGTGGAATCTTCGAGGAAGTTGTTTGCTTCATGAACATTATCATTGATTGCTTTCAGTCGTTCTTTCTCGTCATTGATTATTTTCAGGAGCCTATCCTTTTCCGTTTCCAATCTATCTTTGCGTAATCGGAATCTCTCGTCAAGATTCTTTACCTTAGCTTCGACTTCTTTCTTCTCACTGATAAAACCTTCTTCGTTGTCAAAAAGCTCGCGTTTGTCTTTTTCATAGTCAGAAACGTCAGACCTATGGTTCTTTATGAAAGAAAGTTCATTGTCAATCTCACGGATAGCACTTTCGTACCGTTTCATGGATGCCACATCCGCACCAGCGTTCTCCAACTCTAGCAGTCTCTCTTTGTCGTTCTGAGCCAGCTTATAGTCAAGATTTTCGTTCAACTGGAGCAACCTCCTGTTGATGTCATGCTCTTTCTCTTTAAAACCCGCTTCGATGGCGGAGATTTTGGAGACAGTGGACTTTTGGGCTATGATGATCTTCTTGTTCAGGGTTTCCCTACTTTGAGTAAGTGCCGCCTTTGCAAGTTCAAGTCTATTGCCAAAATCTTCTATTCTATGCTCGATGGCATTCAGATCTTTTTCCTTCTTTTCTTTCCCAGCCTTGCTCAGATTGTTGATTTCAACATTCAGTTTCTTGATGGCTTCATTGCTCTCATAACAACACAAACCTATTTCTTGAATTCTTGCGTCCAAAGTCTTTGCTTTTCGGTTTGCTTTGCTGACAATGGCATTTTTCTCTGCCTCACGTTCATTTATCGCTTTGTCAATCTCTTTGTCAATGTCCTCTTTCCTCTGTTCTGCCTCGTTCTTTCTACCTTTAAGGATTTCAGGAGTTAGAATCTCCTTTTCTATGCCAGACAGTTCCAATGTTATTCCGAATATATTTCCGGAATATTCAACTCTCTTAGGGGATAATGATCTGTTGTAGAGTACATTCTGGTCATCTATCACTTTCCCGATGTTCCTCTCCCAACCGGAAACATTCTCGGACAGCCATTCACACAATGAGCCTCTGTAACCATCAAGTATGCTGTTGATTTCATCAATAGTTTTCTTTATCTCTGTGGATTTGCCGGAAAGTTCCGAGAGAGTTGTGTGATATTTCATCTCGCACTCTTTCAGCAACATATCTTCTTCCCGAGCGATAGATTCCTTTTCCCTATGAAGAGATTTTTTCTCCGCTTCGGATTCTATGACGATCTTCTCAAGTACCTTTATCTCAGACTCTTTCTCACTGATTTCCTTTTCGTGATACTTGGTCCTGGCAATACGCTCTCTGCGCACCCGTTCCGCATTCAGCTGATCAGTTATTCCAGAGACAGACTCTTCAGAAGCTCTGATATCTTCAGCCGACAGTGACCTTATTCTGTCTTCTGTTTTCCTGCCCTCGGAGATAATTCGCTCTTTTTCTTCGGCTTTGTTTGATTTGAACTCGGACAACTCCGCATTTAGTATGTTTCTATTTTCCGCTGCAGCGGACCGAAGAGAATCCTCTATACGTTTATATTTCAGCGAAATATCCCTGCTCCCTGATGTAAGTTCCCTAAGAATGGCTTCAGTGTTGGCTTTCTCTGAGGTCAAAGATTCTTCCTGCTTGACACGCCTGATGATTTCGGATATCCGCATATCATCGTATTTCCGTTTCCTTTTCCTGCTCTCATTGATCTTGTCGCCAAGAATATTAATGGACTTTTTCAAAGCGTCCAACTCTTTGTTATATTTTCCGGTTTCTTCGGAAATGAGTCGCTCGGCTCGTTCCAGTTCCGATAAGGTGTCTCCAATGAGCCTTTCGGTTTCAGGCTTGCTTTCAAGGCATTGCCGGAGCGCATAATTCAATTCTTCACGAAGTTCGCGGATATGCTTACGTGAATATAGGATAGCGTTATATTTCCTCAGGACATCTTCTGCCTGAATTGTCTTTCTGTTTGTGCCATTAGCCTCCTTCTTGAGCCAAAGGTAAATGTCATTGTACTCATTTTCGAACTCTCGGATCTGATTTCTGAAATAATCAAGGTCAATGCTTAAGTCATCGTCCGTCATTGACTTGATGATTGTGTCCTTTATGAAATCGGCATCCAGTTTGGTGTTAAGAAACACATTCTGGATGGTTCGTGGAATATTCTGATATTTGGGACTTTCGACAATAGCATATTTCCGGAAGTCAACCATCTCCGGCCGTCTGTTGTTGCCATAGATAATGTCGCGGAAAAGTTCGAAGGTAGCAACTTTTCTTGACGGTTGGGTGCCGCTTGACTCGCTGATCCGATGCCTGACTTCTGTCCAGTCTTCATAAACTTTGTTGCCAAGGCCGATGAACCAAGCTCTATCGTATGGGGCATCAACGAACCTGTAGCAGGTACGTCCCATTGATTTATAGACTATTATGCTATAAGATCCGTTTTCCCGTTCCACTTCATAGATTATGTACGAGTTGGAAAACGGAAAATAGAAAGCGTCGAAATTCTTTTTCTCCTTCGGAATCCCCAGATGGATAGGTGAGGCGTTGTAAAAGAATAATATAGCACGCAGGATTGTACTTTTCCCTACACCCTGGGTCCCTATGAAATGCACGTTGCCGTCAAGCCTTGTCTCGGAATACGGGATGTTAGCGCTATTTATGAATATGATTTTACTTAGATTCCTCATTGTCAGTCTCCTCCGCTATGTCAATCTTTTGTACTATTTCTTCAATATAACCGAACGAGTTCAGCACTTTGTATCGCCCCTCAATCTCATTCTCGGTTTCAATGAACCCTTCGCGCATAAGGTCGTTGATAAGAGCTTCAATCTTGTCCTCATTGCTGCTCTTTCCTGAAAACATTTTGGAAATCAGGTTTTTCAATTCCACATTACACGAAAACTGGACGAGGATGTCGGCTTTCGTGAATGTGAACCCCGAACCAAACAGGGAATTGAACGACTTAAGAAATGAAAGGTTGTCAATCCATTTCATCAATGACTTTATCTTGGTCTCAAGATCCACCTTGGAAATAGGTCTGGTGAAAAAACAATATCCGTTTCCCATTTCAAGAGAATATCCAATCTGGATGAAGAAGTCATAGTATTCCTGGAAATTATCCTCAATGTCATCGAACCAATGTTGCTGGGTCTTGTCCAGACTGTTAGCTGAAATGAATCTGCCCTTTGAGAGGGTCTCGAATATTTCTGTGGTATATCTCATATTACTGTTATCTTGCATTAACGACCGGATATTCAATGTTCCCGGATCTTTCATATTCATTGGTGAAACTGAGACTGTCGGAGAATATGGAAGCGATCTGGCAGAATATCATTATTCTCGTGTTGTTGGAAACCGGTGTATGATATTCATAATTCCAAACGAACTTGAACAGATTGTGCCCAGTGGCGGTGAAGGCATTGAATATACCTTTAAGATTAAAGGAATCATTGATCCTGTGCTCATTTTTCAGGTATGATTCCGGAATGTCTCCAGCCATTCTTCCTTGAGAGGGATGTCTGTTCCCGTTCTCTTTCACAACTTTCAATATAACTTCCTGAACGCTGTCATCGTTCTGCATTCCTTCCAGAGAGAGTCTACGATTCAACGTCCTTGTTTCCGGCTCGAATGTCACAGGATTCATTTCGGATGCTATCTGCCGGATGTTTGTCGCGTCTTCGAGAATGAGTTGATCCTTAAGGTATCTGAGGCGGCGGGCTTTCTCCAGAAGCATATTCTGGTATTCGATCAGATTAAGGTAAGTGATGATTTGTCGCTCAATCTCGATCAGGTTATGATAGGAGTCTTTCATCTGGAGCCGCACATCATTGACAACGCTTCTCATCTGATTGTCCATCGCAACCGTAAAGAAAGTGTTTTCTTCGTCAATAACCCGCTCGGCACTGTCAATCAATGAGGATATTCCTTTACGTTTGGCATCCAGATTCTCAAGTTTCTTCTTTTTGATTTTGTAGTCAGGTTCGCTCTTATACGTTCTGTCAATATTCCTTTTTACATCGATGACGTTCTTCTCTGTCGCCAAAGCGATTCGCTTCAACGCCCTTCTGACTTCATTGGAATATTTATACTTACCCTTCTCGTTTCCGGAACTCATCCAGTATTCGATGTTTTCCTTAAGGTGAGTGATGTAGTCCTGTACGCTTGAGATATTGATTTCCTCATTGATTTGAAGAACCTCTTCGAAGAATTGTATATAGATGTCCTCCATCTCCAGAAAGTCCCCGCTTTCACGGATAACCTCATTCTCAATCAGATATTTTATTCGTTCAGCCTTGTAGTCAGTTAACTCCAAGGCATAATCGTATCTGAAAGATAGGGTGTTACGCTTGGCGAATAATTCATTCAGCAGTCTCTTCTCTCTGTCAAGACACCGGGCCAGTTCATCTATGTTGTGAAAAGTACTCATTATCAGTGGTCTTCATTTTCCAAATATAATGAAATTACTATTAAAATGGTAATGAATATTCCGTTATCTTCGTTCAGAAAGGTCCTTACGAAACGCTTTCAGCGCGATGTAACCTATAACCACTTGCGTTTGGTCTTCGAATGAAAAACTTGCACTTGGAGCAAGGACTATTTCAGGCAGAGCCATGTCTCGGCTATCTCAGGGGCTTTTGACCGTGAAGGAGTTCCGTAAAAATCAGAAATCTGAAACCAGACTTCCGTCATTCGTCCTTTCGATTGATTCCTAAACTAGAACGTGGCGATGAACTCGTCGATGGTGGAGCCTTCGGGGAGGGCGGAGGCGACACGGGCTTTGAGGCGCTGCTTGCCTTTTGTGACTGAGGTCGGGGATATTCCCATCATCGAGGCCATCTGCTTGCCGGTGAAGCCGAAACGTAGAAGAACCGCGATTCGAAGCTCGGCACCGGTAAGACCAGGGAACGAGGTCCGAAGCCTCTCCGTAAAACGGTTGCAGACATCGTCCAGAATCTTCTCCAGCCGCCCCCACTCAGCATCAGACAGATAGCGCGGATTCTGCTGAAGCGACATCACCAGCTTGTCCTTGAACATCAGGACGGAACGAAGCTCGCTGCGCTCCGACTCGCTTTCCTTGAGCTGGGTCCGGCTCTCCCCTATCTCGTTGTCCTTCCGCTCAATGGCAGCGTCACGATTCCTGATGTTCCTCTTGAGCACCTTGACAATAACGAACAAGGCCACGAACAACGACAGCACGACAGCCACCGAAGTACCGATGATCCGGCTTCTGGACGAACGGATGGCAGCTTTCTCAGCCTCGACACGATCATCGATGATCTGATCGTTTTGCTGAGACGCTTCCAGTTGGCTTTTGATCTCATTGTGAATGGTCAGATACTTGACAGCATTCTCTTTGTCATCCAGCAGATCACGATACACGATGTAGCTGAGCTGAGAGCCGGAAAGCTTCGCTATCAGATCCGGGACCTCCATCTCTTTGGCGGCATAGAAAAGAGCCGAATCCGGCATGTTCATCTTACGGAAAGCGTCAGCAAGCACGGCATATCGCACTCTGGATTTACGTTTACCTTCCCTAAACAGCTTTTCTTGAGCGCGGACAGCGTTGGAAGCACATTCTAGAGACTTATCAAACTGACCGTCACGACTGTAGCACGCGCCAAGATTGTACAATGCCCTGGCATAATCATTATCCTGACCTTTGGATAACCCGACCGCACGGACAGCATATTCAATGGCTTCCGAATAGTCCTTGTTCTCATCCCCAAGGAACAGCGACCGGTGCGACAAATTGATCAGAGCAGTCACCTGCAACGGAAGCGAGCCTGCCTTCTCCGCCTCCTCCAACCCTTTCTCCATATAAGGCAAGGAGGCGTCGTACCACTTCCGGTCGTTAAGCACGACAGCGTAACGCAAATTGATCAAAGCCGCAAGCATGTGGTTATCCGAACCTTTAATCTCCTTGGTGGCAAGAAGCAGATCGCTGGCCCACTCCGCCTCACTCCCGGACTTGTTGTCCTGTCTGACCACAGCGCGAAGGTAGTAAGCCAAAGCCTTGCGGTCATGAGTACCGTACTTCAGGAAATAATCGACCCCGACATTCATCAGATTCTCATCAATTCCAGGTTTGTACGCATTATACTCAGCGCAAGTCCTTAAAAGGCAATATGACGCATAAAGATAACGGCTGGATGATTCTGAATATGAAGACGATTCCAGTATGGTCAAAGCGCTGTCAGGCCGGGAGTCCAAAAGACTCTCAGCCCGACTTAAATCCTCAGGAAGTCTTGCCCCGCGACCGCACGAAAAGGCCATCAAAGCACAGACAATGAATATAATCGCAGGATACTTTCTCAACATAATCATCACAGGCGGTTGGTTGCGCGCCGGCTGGTCCAACCGGCTTTTGCCCGAACGCAAAGTTAGAAAAAATCCGGGAATATTTCAGAATATGGCGGATCCCGTTAAGAAGCTGTTTTGATTTGTTTGTTTGAAGCTTCCAAGTATTCTACTTTCCGCCCAGTCCGCTGCCGGTTCCTATTCGTGATGCCTCATCAATGTTGCCCACTTTGCGTGAACGTGTCTGCTGCGCTTTTCCGAACCTCCAGCTCAGGCCTATATGAAGCATTTGGGAATAATACTTTTGACCGATGAAAGAACTATCCACATTTCCAAGGACAGTGTCCGAGCCGAATCCAAGGCAATCCAAATTCGTGTTCAGGCTTCGCAGGACATCATCCAGATTGACGGAAAGGGTAAGGCGGCCATCAAGCATTGTCTTCCTCATGCCTATATTCATAGAATAGAGGTCGTGGAGTTTGAAGTAGCCGTACGCCATCGGCGAGCGGTAGTAGCCGTCCAGTTGCACCTTCCAGTCCTTCGGGAGATTGAATGTGAAACATGAATAGCAGGACAGCGTGAACGTCTCGTTCTCCGACAGGCCGGTGGTGTAGGCGTCCGAATAAAGTCCTGTGCAGTTGAGCGTCCAGACAAGCCACTTGGCAAGAGGCAGTTCCGTCATGTTGGCGGTAAGGGCAAGCATGTTCTGTCTGCCGAAGTTAGCCCATGTCAGCAGCTGGTCTCCATTCTCTTTGAGAGTAGGAAGCTGGGAGAACAATCCGCTTGAATGGCTGAAGGATGTGGACACCGAGAAGTGCTGGCCGAAACCAGCCATGAAGGAAGCCTCGTCTGAATATGACGGACGCAGGTCCGGATCTCCGACCGTGTAGGTGTGCGCATCAACAAAATACTCAACCGGATTGAGGGTGTTGTAGCTTGGACGCTGGATCCTTCTGGTGTAAGAAACCGAGAAGCGAAGCGCCGCGGACGGATTGAATCCGACGAAAGCGGTCGGGAACAAGTCGAAGTAGCTGCGCTTGCTTTGGTCTCCGGCTGTGATCCAATCACCGAGAGAGTTGGTATATTCACCCCTCAATCCTGCCTTGGCAGACCATTTAGGGCCGAACTGAGCTGCGAGAGAGAAGTAGGCGGCACCTATGTTCTCACGGTATTTGAACCTCGTGTCGGTGTTGACGGCGGACGGACCGGTCTCCGTCCTGGATGTCGTGTTGGCCGTTTTGGAGAACGCCCACTTTGCCCCGGCCTCCAGTCTGGCAAAATTGAACACGGTAGCCTCATAGTCGGCCTTAGCGGACCAGATGTTCACCTTGTTGTCAGAGTCCACAAGCCTTGTGGAAGGTACCCATTCCGATGCGGCCAGTGAACGGGTAAATGTCTTCTGGTCGTTCGCTGTCGTGTTGGCGTTGTGGTAATAGTCCATATTCAATGTCAACTCAGAATTGGTCGCCTCGTCAAAGATGTGGGTAAAGTTGAGGTTTCCGTTGGTCTGACGGCTCTTGTCCTCGTTCCAAGTCGTGGACTCCGCCCTCTCAATCTCCTTGTCCCCAAGGGTCTGGGTGGTGACATTGTTGTCTCTGTCGGATTTCTGGACATTCCGGGAGCCTGGCAAGTTCACGATAAATCCCAGTGTGTTCTTCTTGTCGATGAACCAGTCGTTGCCGAAACGCACCTGCCAGTTGCTGAAACGGTCTCGTTGAAGCGACTTGGCACGGATTTCAAACGGGATCCCGTTCTGCGTCAGCTTGTTGTCTATGTCAAGATCTATGTCCATGTCATAAATCCCCTGATACGCAGACACAAATGTGTTGGTCTTAGCCGTCCTGTAGCTGATGTTGCCGTTGAGACTCTCGCGCATGAGGAAACGATCCGTGCTTCCGAAGTACATTCCTCCGTCATCAGTGCTGATCTCTCCGTTAAGGCCCGACATGAGATTGCGCTTTGTCTTGATGTTGATGATTCCACCCTGACCCTCGGCGTCATATTTAGCTGAAGGGTGCTCCATCAGCTCAAACTTCTCGATGGACGAGCCGGAAGTCGATCTGAGCAGGGCCTCAAGCCCCTTTCCGTCAAGATAGGACGGACGGCCATCGATCCAAATCTGGACAGCCTTGCCGTTCAGAGTCACCTTGCCGTCCTTGTCGATCATCACGCCCGGTGCCTTCTTGATGAGCTCAAGAGCGTTGCTGCCTTGAGCGAACGCGCTTTGGGAGACATTCATCACCAGTTTGTCGATTTTCATCTCGACAAGTTTGACACGCTCGGTTACGGTCGCGCCGGAAAGCATCTGAGTGTCCTCTGACATATTCAAAGGTTCAATTTCATTAAGACCGGCAACGACAGTCACTGTCTTGCTGAAATCTGAATAGCCGATAAGGGAAGCCTTAAGGATGTACTCGCCCGGGGCGGCCTGAAGGGAATATATTCCTTTATCATCACAAGTAGTACCAGAAACCAAAGTGCTGTCAGCCTTCATTAGGGCGACAGTCACCCAACCAAGCGGCTCACCGGTGTTCTTGTCGCACACCGAACCTCTGATCTCAGAAGTGTTCTGTCTGGCCGCATCCGCATTGATTCCGCAAAGGATCGCCACGATGGCAATCACAAGTAATCTAAATCTTGTCATCTTCATTTTCACTTTTTCACGGTGCAAAGTTACTATGAGATTTCCTTCACCAATCAAATCCAAGCGGACAATCAAAAATTACAATCAACTGAATATCAAAGGCTAAAACACAGACAATGTGGACAACGCCTATGCAGTATGACTTCACGCGTGAAAATTCCACCGCATATCCATGACAATGGAGTTCTGTGGTGTCCGGCCGAAATATTCACTAATTGAATAATTAATCATCGCAAACTATTGCACAATTAGTGGAATTTTCTGAAATTGCAGTCAAATTTAACGGAGTTAACACTTGAGACTAATGATTCGGGAAACTCTCTCTCGCATTCTATGTTTGCTAACCATTTTGTCAGCCTGTGCTTCAGCGCCATCAGCCCTTGCCGGTCCGGCCCGTCCCGGCATCATCACCGTGACTAATGGAGATGGGTCAAAAATCAATATTCGCGTCCACGGAGATGAGTTCCGCCACTATGTCACGACAGAGGAAGGCTATTCTCTGGCTGTGGACGCCGACGGGGATTGGGCTTTCGCCAGACTTGGAAGTGACGGACTTCTTGTTCCCACCTCCGTCAAGGCCAAGCCGGTCAGCCGGCTTACGGAATCAGAGCGGATGATTCTTGGTTCATCATTGCACAAAGGTGTTCAGCCGACAGCTCTGACCGCACTTCAGAAAAGATTGCTTGAATCCACGCGGGCATATTCCCCGCTGACACGTTCAGGCGAGGTCACGGAATGCATTCCACCTCTTCTGGGCGGCACCTCGTGGAGGCCGACAGGTGAAAAGAAGGTACTGGTACTTCTGGCGGAATTTCCAGACCTTCCGTTCACGGAAGGAAGCAACTCCGCATTCAATAATCTATTGAATTCCCAAAACTACACAAAGGGAGGAGCTACCGGAAGCGTCCGGCAGTACTATTATGACAATTCCAACAAAAAATTCAACCCAGAGTTCACCGTGGCAGGACCATACAAGCTCTCAAAAGACAGGGCATACTACAAGGAGAAACCATACGAGATGGTCGCCGAAGTCGCCCGTCTGGCTGATTCGGATGTGGATTTCAGCCAGTTCGCCGAAAACGGAATGGCTCACGACATATTCGTGTACTACTCCGGAGGAGCAGGAAGCACCGGTGACCAGAACGGAATCTGGCCGCACCGCAGCACGTTAAACGGCCTGTCGCTGGACGGTGTGACGATCCCTGGCTACGCCTGCAGTTCCGAGCTGGAGCCTGGCGTGGCAGGAAACAACACCCTTGCGGCCATCGGATCGTTTTGCCATGAGTTCGGGCACATCATCGGACTGCCGGACCTCTATGACACCGACACGGGGGACAACAACGATGCGGACACACCAGCATTCTTTTCTCTGATGGCACACGGAACCTACAACAATGGCAGCCGCACTCCGCCGGCGCTCAGCATTCTGGAAAGATGGATGATGGACTGGGCGGAGCCAGAGATTCTGCAGGACACAGGGGAATATACCCTCCCGGCCATCACCGATGGCAAAGGCTACCTTATCAAGACAGAGGCTGCCGGGGACTACTTCCTGCTGGAATGCCGTGGAGCCGGAAAGAACGAATGGGACAAAAAGGAATATCTCGACTACTACGGGCAAGGCTCCGACTGGGGACTTGTCATCTACCACGTCAGGAACGAGAACAACAGCTGGATCGAGAACAAGGTGAACACCAGCCGGGGTAACGAACATTACAAGATATTCTATTCAAATCCCAACTCTAAAAACGGTTACGCCCCGCAATACCTCCCGTCACACTGTTTCTTCCCTGGAGGGAACAATGTGACGTCGATCCACAGCGACAACTCGTCCAAGTTTCTGGCAGCCAACGGAAAAAAGACCATGGCGGAGATTCCGTCGATAAGGCTTGACGCGGCTGACGGTTCGGTAAAACTGTCTGTCACTGAGCGTGGCGGAGACATAACAGACATCAAGTCTAGCACCTTCCAGCACGACATTCTTCTCAGCTGGAAAGACGACCTTTCCTCCGTCTGGACGGTCGAGTGGAAGCCGGAAGGCAACGATACCGAGACAATATCAGTCACAGGGCTGACATCGCCAGAGGTGCACATCCCTCTGCTTAAGGATGCGAGGGACTATGTGATCACCATCACCGGTGACAAGGACAGCAGGTCTTCCCTGACTCTGAAAACCGAGAAATCCGGATCAGGATTCCCGAGGATCCAATTATCAAAGAAAAACCCGACATCGGAGGACAAGGTCTTGATGATGCTGGTTGACTGCGGGGAGATAAGTGACATCCAGTGGACAGTAGACGGAGCCAAATCCGACGGCTACGTCAACCTGCGCAAAGGCGAACATTACGTCCAGGCTGTAATGACAAAGCCTAACGGCACCACCGAATATTTCGCCAGATACATAAATGTCATACTGTAATATTCATTGAATATGAAACTTACATTCAGAATATTCACCGCTTTAATTTCATGCTTCCTCCTTTTCGCCTGCAACGGGAGCAAGGAAGACAACACATTCCGGGAGGAATTTTCCGTCTCCGATGGTTTGGGAATATATCAGGACGGCAAACCGGTGCTGACTTTTCTAAAGAACAAGCACCAATATTACTGCAACCCCTCCGAGGGTATCTTGCGGATCATAGACAACGAGGGAACGCGCGATGTCACGGTCAAACTCGACGGGATGCCTTCGTCCTCAGGAAAGGTCAGCGGTGTCGTCTCCGGGAACATGGGCATCGCGGGATTCAGTTTCAGCGAATTGGGAATACTCAAGATTGACAGCAGGACGGTGTGGCTATGGTCTGACAAGGACAAGGTCGGATTCATCCTCCCCGCCGCCGGACTGCAAACCACAAAAGCAAACTAATATATTAATAAATAAGTAGGGTGTTAAGTTAATTGAATA
>DCCQ01000119.1 GCA_002314195.1 Bacteroidales bacterium UBA1077
ACGCACTTCTTCGGATGCTTACTAAACAACAATCACTTCGACAAGCTCAGTGACCGAAAAAAAAGGTCGGAAAAGCAAACGCATTTCCGACCTAAAATATTCAGTGATAAAGTATTACTCAGAGAACTTTGCCTTGAGAAACTCACGGTTGAGGCGGGCGATGTGGTCGATGGAGATGCCTTTTGGACATTCCATTTCACAGGCGCGGGTGTTGGTGCAGTTGCCGAAGCCGAGTTCTTCCATCTTTGCGACCATATTCCTGGCCCTTCTGGCAGCCTCTGGACGACCCTGAGGGAGCAGAGCGAGGGAACTTACCCTTGCGGCCACAAACAGCATCGCAGAGCCGTTTTTACAGGTTGCAACGCAGGCACCGCAACCTACGCAGGCGGCAGCGTCCATGCTCTTCTCAGCGTTCTCGTGAGAGATAAGAATGTTGTTGGCATCCTGGGCGGAACCAGTTCTGACAGAGATGAATCCTCCAGCCTGAAGGATCTTGTCGAAAGCGCTGCGGTCAACAACCAAGTCCTTGATTATAGGAAAAGCAGCGCTTCTGAAAGGCTCTACAGTGATGGTAGCGCCATCCTTGAAGTGACGCATGAAAAGCTGACAGGTGGTGACGTGATCGTCCGGACCGTGCGCGCGACCGTCAACGAACAACGAGCAGGCACCGCAGATACCCTCGCGGCAGTCGTGGTCGAAAGACACAGGACCGCTGCTCTGGCAGCCCCTGTCAACGGCTACTGGATCGTTACCCTCACGGATCAGCTGTTCATTGAGGATGTCAAGCATTTCGAGGAAAGAGGCGTCCTCCTCTATTCCGGAAATATGATAAGTCTCAAAATAACCTTGTTCCTTGGCGTTCTTCTGACGCCATATCTTAAGATTGAAATCCATAGCCGATTCTAGTCTTTATAATTTCTTGTTTTAACTTCGATGAACTCGTACTTGAGAGGCTCCTTGTGAAGCTCAGGCTCCTGGCCTTCTCCCTTGTACTCCCAAGCGGCGACATACATGTAGTTGGCGTCGTCTCTCTTGGCCTCCCCTTCCTCGGTCTGGCTCTCAACACGGAAGTGACCACCGCAGGACTCGTTCCTGTTCAGGGCGTCACGGGCCATGAGCTCACCAATCTCGAAGAAGTCCTCAAGCCTGAGAGCCTTCTCAAGCTCCTGGTTGAACTGATACTGCTCTCCAGGAACGCAGACGTCCTTGTAGAACACAGCCTTTAGGTCGTTGATTTCCTTGATGGCCTTCTTCAGACCTTCCTCACTGCGGGCCATTCCGACATACTCCCACATGATGTTTCCAAGCTTCTTATGGATAGAGTCAACAGTCTGCTTGCCCTTGATGGAGAAGAGTCTGTCGATTCTGGCTTGAACATCCTTCTCGGCCTTGTCGAAGGCAGGGTTGTTGATGTCAGTCTTAGGCTCAGCGAACTTGTGTGAAAGGTAGTCAGCGATGGTGACAGGCAGCACGAAGTAACCGTCAGCAAGACCCTGCATGAGGGCGGATGCGCCAAGACGGTTTCCACCGTGGTCAGAGAAGTTGGCCTCACCGATGGCGTAGAGTCCAGGGATGGTTGTCTGAAGATCGTAGTCAACCCAGATGCCACCCATGGTGTAGTGGATGGCAGGATAAATCATCATAGGCTCCTCCCAAGGGCTTACGTTATTGATCTTGAAGTACATGTCGAAGAGGTTGCCGTAACGCTCCTGTACCCTCTGATGACCGAGACGCTTGATGGCATCGGAGAAGTCGAGGAACACAGCGAGACCGGTCTCGTTGACACCGAATCCGGCGTCACATCTCTCCTTGGCCGCACGGGAAGCCACGTCACGAGGAACGAGGTTACCGAACGCAGGATAACGACGCTCGAGATAGTAGTCACGATCCTCCTCAGGAATCTGTGAAGGCTTTATCTCGTGCCTGCGGAGCTTCATCACATCCTCCATCTTCTTAGGCACCCAAATACGTCCGTCGTTACGCAGCGACTCTGACATAAGGGTCAACTTGCACTGCTGCTCACCGTGTACAGGGATGCAGGTAGGGTGGATCTGAGCGAAGCAAGGATTTGCGAAATATGCTCCTTTCTTGTAGCACTGCCATGCGGCCGAACCGTTGCTGTTCATGGCGTTGGTGGAAAGGAAGTAGGTGTTGCCGTAGCCACCGGTGGCGATCACAACGGCATGGGCGCCGAATCTCTCAAGCTTGCCGGTCACGAGGTTGCGGGCGATGATACCCTTTGCCTGTCCGTCGATGATGACGAGGTCAAGCATCTCATGGCGAGGATAGCTGGTCACAGTACCGGCAGCAATCTGGCGGTTGAGAGCGGCGTAGGCACCCAAAAGAAGCTGCTGACCGGTTTGTCCCCTGGCATAGAACGTACGGCTTACCTGAACACCTCCGAATGAACGGTTGGCGAGGTAGCCGCCGTACTCACGGGCGAAAGGAACACCCTGTGCGACGCACTGGTCGATAATGGCCGCGCTGACCTCGGCGAGACGATAGACATTCGCCTCACGGCTGCGGTAGTCGCCTCCCTTGATTGTGTCGTAGAAGAGACGATAGACAGCGTCATTGTCATTCTGATAGTTCTTAGCGGCATTGATACCCCCCTGGGCGGCGATGGAGTGCGCGCGGCGAGGTGAGTCACTGATGCAGAAAACCTTGACATTGTAGCCAAGCTCACCGAGAGTAGCGGCTGCGGAAGCGCCTCCAAGTCCGGTACCGACAACGATGACTTCAAGCTTTCTTCTGTTGTTCGGATTGACGAGTCGGAGTTCCGACTTACGTTTGGTCCATTTCTCGGCCAAAGGACCGTCAGGAATCTTTGAGATTAATTTATCGGCCATATTCTGAATATGTTATTTATAAAATTCCAAATGAAATCGCAATAAGTCTGCAATTTTAGTCATTTTTCTCGTAATCAGCAATTTTATAAGCCATTTTCGGCGACTAAACCGAAATATACCATTTGACAGTCACATTGAATATCTTAAAATAGAGTCGCTTCCTCATCTTTCTTTGATTCAAGTTCAGCATCAAGACCAAGATGATGATAGGCCATCTCGGTCGCAACCCTTCCCCTCTGGGTGCGGACAATGAAGCCTTCTTTGATAAGGAATGGCTCATAGACCTCCTCGAAAGTGCCTTGATCCTCACTGATGGCGGTGGCTATGGTGTTGGCCCCGACAGGACCACCTTTGAATGTGGTGATGATCGTGCGGAGAATCTTGTTGTCTATGGAGTCCAGTCCCCTCTTGTCAATCTTCAGTTTGTCAAGGGCGTAGCGGGATATGTTAAGGTCTATGTGTCCGTCCCCCATCACCTGGGCGAAATCACGGACTCTCTTGAGCAGAGCATTGGCTATACGTGGAGTTCCGCGGCTTCTCAAGGCAATCTCCTTGGCTGCCTCATCGTCAATCGTAACGTTAAGGATGCGCGCGCTTCGGCGTACGATGCGGATCAAGTCTGAAGTGTCGTAATATTCAAGGGCACAATTGATTCCGAATCTTTCGCGAAGTGGTGCGGTAAGCAGGCCGCTCCGGGTCGTCGCCCCCACAAGGGTGAACGGATTGAGGGAAATCCGGACTGACCTCGCGCCTGGCCCCTTGTCTATCATGATGTCGATCACGTAGTCCTCCATGGCTGAATAAAGGTATTCCTCCACCTCCGGCGAGAGGCGATGGATCTCGTCGATGAAGAGCACATCACCAGTGTCCAAAGAGGTAAGAAGACCGGCAAGATCCCCAGGCTTGTCGAGGACCGGTCCTGAAGTAACCTTCATGTTGACGCCCATCTCGTTTGCGATGATGTGCGCGAGGGTGGTCTTTCCCAGTCCGGGAGGCCCGTGAAAGAGCACATGGTCAAGGGCTTCGCCCCTCATCTTTGCCGCTTTTACATAGACGTTAAGGTTGGACACAATCTCCTTCTGCCCCGTGAAATCTTCCAGTCCCTGCGGGCGGATTATTCCGTCCAAATCCTTATCTTTGCCTGCGTTTGTGCTGTGCGGATCAAATTCTGTCATCAGAAAGTGTTTTAATCAGTACAAAGATAGTGAAAACCGCCGGAAGAACGAAAGCGGCTTTCAACACGGCAACAACAAAATCAAAAGTAAATTAATATAAAAGGATATATTCAAATAGATTTTTGATTCTATATGGGTTGTTAATATGTTGATAACTTAATATTAGGATTGAAAATCAATATATTATAAATCAGTTGGATTGTTGGTTACATTATTGAAAACCTTTTGATTGATTGTTGAAAAGCCTCTGTCTTCGGGAAACCAACATTCAGAAAGGTGTTTTCAACAGGGTTTTCAACAGCTTTTAAACATGATTCAGGCACCTATGTTGATAAGTTCGGCATCATCCGAAAAACTCTCCGGGAAACTTCTCTCGGGGAAAGAAATCTACTGTAAGGGACTATTCCTTTCGGCCAGATGGTTTATTGTCTCTCAGGTCGCTTCGAGTGGCACGAATGTCATTGTGCTTCCTGACCGCGAGAGCGCTGAATATTGCTGCTCGGACCTTTATGCCCTTACTGACGGAGACATCGTCTTTTACTTGCCTGACAGCGGCAAAGGCGTGGAGAGAAGCAACTACAAGTCTTCCCTCGGAGTACAGAGGACTTCTGCGGTCGGTAAGATTCTGTCCAACGCCGACAACTCATCCAGATTGTTCTTTGTGACTTATCCAGAGGCACTTGTTGAACTTGTACCTGCTCCTGATAAGATCAGCGCTTCTCTGCTTAAGATTTCACAAGGACAGGAAATATCCCATGACTCGATCCGTGATATTCTTTCGGGGCAAGGGTTCGAGAAAGCGGATTTCGTTTCCGCGCCAGGACAATATTCAATAAGGGGATCCATCATAGACATATTTTCATATTCATTCAACTACCCCTACAGGATATCATTCTTCGGGGATGAGGTTGAGAAGATCCATGTGTTTGACTGCAACACACAACTTTCGGTAGAGGAAAGGAAAGAGGTTGAGATATTCCCTGATCTGGCGGCCGGGACTTCCGAGTCTGAAGGAGTGAGTCTTGCAAGCCTGTTTCCGGAAAGGACGGTTGTTTGGCTTGACTCTTCGGATATGTACAAGGACAGGGGCTTCTTTCATGAACTTGAAAGGTTCAGAAGAGTGTTTCTGGAGATTCCTCTTGGCGTTGATCCTGATGATGTTGTGCCATTCAACATAACTCCGCAGCCGGCATTCAACAAGAACTTTGAACTCCTTACCGCGGACATCCGTCAGAACATGGAGCATGGGTACAGGGTGTTCATATTCAGTGACAAAAACTCTCAGATAGAGCGGTTGAAATCTATTCTGATCGAGAACAGCGGGTTGGTGCCGGAGTTTGTGGCTGGAAAGAACATCCATTCAGGATTCATCGATCAGGAAGACAGGATCTGCTGCTACTCCGACCATGAGATTTTCGACAGGTTCCACAGGGTCAGCGTCAGGAGAACGGTGGAGAAGAGTGAGCAGTTGACGCTTAATGACCTGACCGCTTTTAATATAGGAGATTACGTGGTTCACATCGACCATGGTGTCGGAGTGTTCGGAGGTCTTGTCAGGATGAAGGACGACAGGGGCAGGATGCACGAGGTCGTGAAGTTGATGTACAAGGACGGGGATGTCGTTTTTGTGTCCGTGCATTCTCTCAACAAGATATCGCGCTTCCGCTCGAAGGATGGAGTTCCTCCTAAGGTGAACAAATTGGGATCAAAGACTTGGCAGAACCTCAAGCTGAGCGCCAAGTCAAAAATCAAGGACATCGCGAAGGATCTGATTCAACTCTACGCCAAGCGTAAGACTACAAAAGGATTCGCCTACTCCCCCGACGGTTACCTTCAGGAAGAGCTTGAGTCTTCGTTTATGTACGAGGACACTCCCGATCAGGAGTCGGCCAATAAGGCTGTGAAGAGGGACATGGAGGACAGCAGCCCTATGGACAGGCTTGTCTGCGGGGATGTCGGTTTCGGAAAGACTGAGATTGCCATCAGGGCGGCTTTCAAGGCTGTGACCGACGGTAAACAAGTGGCTGTTCTTGTGCCTACAACCATCCTTTCACTTCAACACTACACCACTTTCTCATCTCGGCTTAAAGATTTCCCTTGCACCATCGATTATGTCAGCAGGCTGCGTACAGCGAAGGAAATCAATGATATAAAGGATAGGCTAAAGAACGGTCAGCTTGACATTGTCATTGGTACGCACAAACTGCTTGGCAAAGGGTTTGACTTCAAGGATCTCGGGTTGCTGATCATCGATGAGGAACAGAAGTTCGGTGTATCAACTAAAGAGAAACTGCGTCAGGTCAAGGCTTCTGTGGACACTTTGACTCTTACCGCGACTCCTATTCCCCGTACCTTGCAGTTCTCATTGCTCGGGGCAAGAGACCTGTCGATCATCAACACTCCCCCGCCGAACAGGATTCCGACTCAGACAGAGATAATCCTGTTTGACAAGGATGAGATAAGGAGCATCATAAACTATGAACTGAACCGAGGCGGGCAGCTGTTCTTCATTCATAACAAGGTTGAAGAACTGCCGTCCATCCATGAGATACTTCACAGGCTTGTTCCTGACATGAAAATCTGTGTGGCTCACGGTCAGATGGAAGCGAAAGAGTTGGAAAACAAGATGTTGGACTTTATACGTGGAGACTACGACATGCTACTCTGCACCACGATAATCGAGAACGGACTTGACATCCCGAACGCTAACACCATCATCATAAATCAGGCGCAGAACATCGGACTTAGTGACCTGCATCAGCTCCGTGGTCGTGTCGGAAGGTCTGACAGAAAGGCTTTTTGCTATCTGATTGTCCCTCCCCTTGTCACGATTACTGATGACGCGCGAAGAAGGCTCAAGGCCATCGAGGAGTTTTCTGACCTTGGCAGTGGGTTCAACATCGCCATGCAGGATCTGGACATCCGCGGTGCCGGAAACCTGCTCGGTGCCGAACAGAGCGGCTTCATCACTGACATGGGGTACGAGACCTATCAGAAGATACTCGCGGAGGCAATGGAAGAACTCGGTGTCGAGACAGGAATGCCAACGGCTCACACCGACGAATCATTTGTCGAGGACTGCACGATCGAGACCGATCAGCCAGCCATGATTCCAGATTCATACATCGATATAACAGCCGAAAAAATAAGAATATACAAGCAGCTTGACAGCATGACCAGCGACAAGGAAATCGACCGGATCAAGGCTCAGCTCGTGGATCGTTTCGGAGATATGCCTTCTGAAGTTTACAACCTCTTTGATGTTGTGAAGATCAGGAACCTTGGAGGAAAACTGGGATTCGAGAAAATCATAATCAAGAACGGAATGATGATCATGTTTTTCATATCCAACCAGATGTCGCCTTATTTCAAATCCAAGACATTTTTGGGAATATTGCAGAACATCAATTCGAACGACCGTCTGTTCAATCTAAAGCAATCTGAAGGAAAACTCAAGATAGTGAGCCGTGGAATAGATTCTTTGCCGAAAGCTCTCCAGACTCTGAATATATTGAAATAAAATTGCTATCTTTGAAAGTTTGTCCATTTAGACAATGCCGAATCTTTTGGTAGAAATAGGAAACACGGCTCTTAAGGCCGCTTGGTCCGAAGGAGTCACCCTCGGAAAGACTTTTCGTTATCAGGGCGAGAAGATGTTTGACTATGTAGATTTGCTTGTGGAGAAGGAGAAGCCTGCTGTGATGGTCATATCATCTACGATAGAGATCGGTAGCGATGAAGAGGAAAAACTCCGCTCTAAATGCGGAACCCTTGTGGTTCTGGACGAAAAACACACAGATGTGGCCTGTGAATATGACTTGCCGGCTTACCTGAGTCCTGACAGGGTCGCCTCTGTGATTGCGGCCAGGCATCTTTTTAAGGGCAAGGGCAGCATGGTATTCGATTTCGGAACCACTCTTACGATTGATGTTATAGAGCCTGACGGGGAATATGCTGGAGGTAACATTTCACCGGGCTTCAGGACAAGGTTCAAGTCTCTTTCAAGATATTCAAGAACACTTCCTTTGCTTGACACTCCCCTTTCTGTCAGACAGACAGGTAATTCGCTCAAATCATCCATAGAGTCCGGGGTTGTGTCAGGCATAATGTTTGAAATAGAGGGTTACCTGTCTTTATTTCCCGAAAAAATAATTGTTTTTACGGGAGGAGATGCTTTATATTTTGCAAAAAGAATGAAAAACTCCATCTTTGCAGTCTGCAATCTTGTACTGATGGGGTTGGCCTTAATAGCTGACAAGTATTATGTTGAAAAGAACGGTTAGTAAAATATTCCTGTTTGTGGTGATGTCGTTCGGTGTTCTTCCTCTGAGTGCCCAGAATGACGCGTATAATGCCTATACTCCGTATTCGATGTTCGGAATAGGAGATATCTCGAAGCAAGGCACCGCCTACAACAAGAGTATGGGAGGTGTCGGCATAGCCACAAGAGACAAGAGGAACATTAATATTCTGAATCCGGCAGCTGTGACAGCCAGGGAGGATAAGTCGTTCATGGCTGATTTCGGTCTCGCTCAGGGCAACAGGTACTATGCGCAGCATGACATGAAATCTTCCAACAACACTTTTAATTTTTATAATTTTGTGATCTCGTTTCCGGTTTATAAATCACTCGCGATGTATGCCGGCGTGACTCCGTACAGCGATCTTGGTTATGACATGACATCGAAAATCACAGATCCTTCGGTCATAGTCAACACTGGTGTGATCACAAATTCGGTGCAGGGATACGGTGGAATGACCAACATATTCCTTGGTGCCGGGTATGATTTGATAAAAGGTCTTTCCATTGGTGTCGAGGGACAGTATTATTTCGGCAATCTGCACAAAACCAATGAATTCACAATGTCTAACTCTACCTATAGGAGCATTTCCAGCGGATTCAACATGAACCTTGACGCTGTGACAGCCAAGATTGGAGTGCAGTACGAGACTAATCTCACACAAGATGTGTCCGCTGTTATCGGTGCCACCTACAGGCTTGGAACAAGTCTCAAAGGACATGTGGAAAGATATGAGATTCAAACCATTTCGTCAATTAACGACACCACACCTTCTCCGAGAAGCTATACAGACACTCTTGGCAGGGGACAGGTGAAACTGGCCAGTGAGATAGGCGTGGGAATCGCTTTGAAGGGCGGTGACAAGTGGACTGTCGAGATTAATTATTTACGTTCAGACTGGAGTTCCAGCGGAATGAACAAGGTTCCTGGTTTTGCCAGTGTCGGCAATGCTGTCTTCAGCGCGTCGGCGGCACAGTCAGTCAGGGCTGGTTTCTCTATTGTTCCTAACAGAAATGATATTCGTTACTACCGTAAAAGAGTGACTTACAGGGCCGGTGCATATTGGGATCAGGCCATGTGCAAGTTGGACGGCAAGTCTATAAACGCGGTAGGTGTCACATTTGGTGCCACTCTTCCTGTTTTCAGTTGGAGCAACGGACTTACCCTTGGGGTGGACTTTGGACAGAGAGGAGCGCTGACGGGAAATCTGGTCAGGGAAAGATACGTCAATTTCAATATAGGCATAAACATTTTCGATATCTGGTTCCTGAAACCTAAGTATAATTAATGAATGTGAGAATATTAAAATATAAAACCATGAAAAAGATTACATTAGTATTGCTGACTTTGGCGGCGGCGACTTTAGGAATGAAGGTTTCCGCACAAGGCAAGTATGGCGCCGACAGCGCTGAGTGCATCAAGTACCTGTCTTACTATCAGGAATATTACAAGCAGAAGAACTATACAGAGGCTCTTCCTAACTGGAGGAAAGCCTTCAAGCTTTGTCCTCCTACGGCGAGCCAGAACATGCTTCTTAACGGTATGACCCTTATCGGAAAGGAAATCGTGAAATCCAAAGATCCTCAGGTGCGCGCTTCCATGATTGACACTGTGCTCACCCTGAATGATCTCAGGGCTCAGTATTATCCAAAGTACGCTGTGGCGGCCTATAACTCTAAAGGCCAGTACATCACTCAATACTTCAAGGATCCTCAGGTTGTGTACGAGCAGTTGAACAAGATCATCGAGGTCAATCAGGAGAACACCAAGCCAAGCCTCCTTCTTCTTGATCTTAACTCAGCGATTGAACTTTACAAAAAGTCGGCGATTGGTGCCGAGGATGTCATCAGCACCTACCAGAACGCCATCGCTCTCATTGACAAAGCCGGAAACGCCGAGGAAAACGCCAAGATCAGGTCTGACATTGAAGGACTTTTCATAACAAGCCAGGTGGCCAGCTGTGACAATCTCATCGCATTGTTCACTCCTCGCTTCGAAGCGGACCCTGATAATATGGATCTCGTGACCAACATCGTTAAGATGCTCGGTTCGACTGATGGTTGCCAGAACAATGACCTGTTCCTGAAGGCTGTGACAAAGATGCACAACAACGAGCCTTCTGCATCGTCCGCTTATTATCTTTACAAACTGCATTCAGCTAAAGATGAGTCTTCAGAGGCCATCAAATATTTCGAGGAGGCAGTGTCGCTTTGCGCTGACGATGATCCTGTAAAGGCTGACTACCTTATAGAACTTGCCACTTATTGCCTGAAAAACAACATCACAGGCAAGGCGTTCGACTATGCCAAGAGGGCTGCCGAACTTAAACCTGACCATCAGGGCAAGGCATGTTATCTTATCGCGACGATTTGGGGTGCGGCCCGCTGTGGAGGCAATGAGATTGAAAGCAGGGCTAAGTATTGGGTTGCCGTTGACTACCTCCAGAAAGCAAAGGCTGCTGACGCATCCCTGACGGACGATTGCAACAAACTCATTTCAGCCTACAGTGTGTACTATCCTCAGAAGGCAGAGGCATTTATGTACGATGTTGTTGACGGTCAGTCCTACACAGTTAACTGCGGCGGAATGCGCGCGACAACTACTGTAAGGACGCAGAAGTAAGTTTGAATTGAAACTGAACAAACATAGATTTATGATGATTGCAACCGCTTCTGCGGTTGCTTTCATCGTATTTTCATGTAAGGGAAAATTATCTGAGGCCGAGCGTCTGAACCTTGCCGAGACTCCTATACAGACTGTGGACAGTATGTTTGTTGTCCAGACCAAGAACGGAGGCATTCAGATGAGGGCCGAGGCGGATGTGATGGAACGGTACGAGAACGATACTTGCTCGTACGAACTATTTCCAAAAGGGCTTCACGCTTTTGCTTATACCGATGGGGACATGCTTGAGACCGTGCTGCATTCCAACAATGCCAAGCATTTCAAGAGTAAGAAGACAGATGAGGAATAT
This sequence comes from Bacteroidales bacterium UBA1077, assembly GCA_002314195.1. Classification (GTDB taxonomy): domain Bacteria; phylum Bacteroidota; class Bacteroidia; order Bacteroidales; family UBA932; genus Cryptobacteroides. The sequence continues at coordinate 11,300 of DCCQ01000119.1, forward strand.
TGGTCAGCTTTCGGTAATGTGGTTGTTCAGAATGTGATAAACCAGCAGACTTTGGAGACCGACACCCTTTATTGGGATCAATCCAACAAGGAAATATACACAGATTGCTATGTCAGGATGTTCTCCAATGACGGATTTCTGCAAGGTTTCGGCATGAGGTCTGACGAGATGGCGAGGAATGTCAGGATATTCAAGGCTTTCAACAGTGATGTTGTCGTTGTGCAGGATTCGACAAAGGTTATTATTGATTCTGTAAACTTTATTGGTCCTTTGCTTAAAAAATAATGGTTAATTGAATTAAAATCACTATCTTCGCACCCCAATACCTATTTTTTGGAAATTATAAAAACGTAATACACAATGGCGATTCTTCAAAAAACTCGCGAAAAGGCCGGCATGGCAGTGTCTATCATCATTGCCTTGGCCCTTTTGTCATTCATTATCGACCCACAGACCTTGGAAACGGCGTTCAACGCCATGTCATCCAGAAATGATGTGGGTGTGATCAACGGTAAGACAATATCTTATCTCGATTTTCAGCAGGATGTTGAGAAATTCACCACCATCAACGAGATGGTGACCGGTTCTTCAGCTCAAAATGAACAGCAGCAGGAGCAGGTCCGTAACGCCGCATGGCAGAGCCTTGTTGACAAGTACTTGTTCATCAAGAACGCGAAGGCTGCTGGAATCAGGGTAGGCGAGGAAGAAATGAAGGATCTTCTTGCCGGTGATATGATTTCTCCGGTGATCGCGCAGAATCCAGCTTTCATGGATGAGAATGGAAACTTCTCGAAGGAGGCATTGCAGAACCTTGTGAACAACATCTCGCAGGATCAGACCGGAAGGCTTAAGGAGTATTGGAACTATCTGCAGAATACCGTCTATACGCAGCAATACTATGCCAAGTATGGCTCATTGTTCACTCAGGGCAATTTTCAGAATCCTCTTATGCTCAAAAGAGCAATCGCCGAGAATAATAACACCACGAACGTTGATTTCGTGATGGTTCCTAACTATGGCGTTGACACTACCGTCAAAGTGAGTGGTGAGGAGATAAGGAAATTCTATGATGGCCATAAGAAAATGTTCCGTCAGAATGCCTCAAGAGACATAGAATATGTCGTTTTCGAAGTAAAGCCTTCGGAGTCAGATATTAATGCCACGAACGACGCTATGGGTAAGGTGTATGACGAGTTCACAACAACCGAGAACATGAAGTCGTTCCTGGCCAGAAATTCAGAAAGAAACTACAGTGAATATTGGTACAAGGCTGGCGAGCTTTCAACGGTCAACAGAGATATAGATGAGTTCGTTGACAACAATGCTGAAGGAACTTCTCCTATTGTTTCCGACAATAATGTGTTCTATGCCGCCAGGATTCTTGCCACGGCCCAGATTCCAGATTCTGTCTATGTGAAACACATTCTTCTTCAGGGTGGTTCTGAGAGCAAGGCTGACAGCCTTCTCAGCGTGATTGCAAAAGGGGAGAACTTCTCCAATGTCGCGGCTTCATATTCATCAGACACCAGAAGTGCCGCGGACGGAGAGTTGGGGAACATCGGATGGATGACACAGACTTACATGATCCCTGGTTTCGAGTCTGTTCTCACCGCCCAGACCGGCAAGCCTTATATAGTGAAGACACAGTACGGTACACATATCGTTGAGGTTACCAAGAGAACCGCTCCTGTCACAAAGAAGCAGGTTGCCATTCTTGAGAAGACCGCCCTTGCCAGCGGCGAGACTTTCAACAGTTACTATGCGCAGGCAAGCAAGTTCTCGAAGATAGCCGCCGGAAAATACAACAACTACAAGGCTGCTGTCGATTCAATGGGAATATACTCACACCCATTGAAGGTTACCGAGGCGACATCCACTTATGGCTCAATCCCTCAGGCTAAGGAAGTCACCAGATGGGTATTCGACAACAAGGTCGGCAAGGTGTCCGAAATCATCACTGTCAACAACAACTACCTGTTCGTGGCTACCGTGACCGGAATCCACAAAGAGGGAATAGCGAAACTTGACGAGGTTAAAGACGTTATCCGTCAGCAACTTTACGCTGAGAAGGCCGCTGAGAAGGCCGCCGCTGACATTGAACGCAAGATTATGGGGATGACTGATCTTCAGGCCATAGCCGACACGCTTCATTCTTCGGTGAATTCAGGAGTTGAAGTGAGGTTTGCGTCTTTGTCCGGACAAGGACTCGACCCTAAGTTCATAGGAGCCGCTTCTGTCGCCAAAGAAGGTGAAATATTCTCTATTGCCGGAACAATAGGAACATACGTGTTCAAGGTTAATTCTCGCGACACAGGTGCTTTCTACACAGAAGATGACGCCAAGAACAATGCCGCTCAGCTTAATAACTACAGCACTCAGATGATCCTTCCAGTCATGATGATGGATTCCGATGTAAAGGATCACAGAGCACGCTTCTATTAGTAGATAAGTGTCAGTTCACAAATAATTTAAGGGAGATAGTCCTTTCGGATTTATCTCCCTTAATTATTTTCATCTGGCTCTTAGGAAAGCCGTTTGTCCGCGATAATGTATTCTTTTGCGGATCAAGAAATCAGACGTTGAAAAGGAAGTGCATGATGTCGCCGTCCTGGACGACATATTCCTTGCCTTCTGTGGCGAGTTTGCCCGCCGCCCTGACGGCGCTTTCGCTGCCGAGTGTGACGTAGTCGTCGTACTTGATGACTTCGGCCCTTATGAAGCCTTTTTCGAAGTCTGTGTGGATGACACCGGCGGCTTTCGGGGCCTTGTCGCCCTTGTGGATTGTCCAGGCGCGGCACTCATCGGATCCTGCCGTGAAGAATGTCTGGAGTCCAAGCAGGTGGTAAGCGCCTTGGATCAGCCTCACAACCCCGGATTCCTTCAATCCCATTTCCTCCAGAAACATCTGACGGTCCTCGTAAGAGTCCATCTCGGCAATCTCTGACTCGGTCTTGGCTGAAATCACGAGAATCTCGGCGTTCTCCTCCTTGACGGCCTCCCGGACGGCGTCCACGTACTTGTTGCCGTTGACGGCTGAGGCGTCGTCCACATTGCAGACGTACATCACCGGCTTGTTAGTCAGCAGGAACAGATCCTTGGCCATGGCGGCCTCCTCCTCGTTGAGGAACTCTACGGACCTGCAGGACTTGCCCTGCTCAAGGGCTTCTTTGTAGCGGAGCAGAAGTGCGACAAGTTTCTTCGCGTCCTTGTCACCGCCTGTCGTGGCCTGTTTCTGGCTCTTGGCAAGACGAGACTCTACCGTCTCAAGATCCTTTATCTGGAGTTCGGTATCGACAACTTCCTTGTCGCGTACAGGATCCACACAACCGTCCACATGAACCACGTTGCCGTCATCGAAGCATCTGAGCACATGAAGTATGGCGTCAGTCTCACGGATGTTGGCAAGAAACTGGTTTCCAAGACCTTCGCCCTTGCTAGCTCCCTTTACGAGACCGGCGATGTCAACGATGTCCACTGTAGCAGGGACAACGCTCTTAGGTTTGCACATGTCCGCGAGCACCTCCAGCCTCTTGTCCGGAACATTGGTCGATCCAAGATTCGGTTCTATCGTGCAGAAAGGAAAGTTAGCGCTCTGGGCCTTGCCTGAGCTCACACAGTTGAACAAAGTGGACTTGCCCACATTCGGAAGTCCTACTATTCCGCATTTCAATGACATATCTTATTGAATTCTAAAGTCAATTTAAACATTTATCAGGCAAAGATACGAATTAAGAATCTGTTTTAATAATCCTTATAACAATACTTGGTTATCAGAAGGCATGTTTAGGGTGAATAATTGAGGATGACTTGTTCTGAAGGTAAGCTGCCGAAGAATTTCGGGGGTAAGCAAGGTGGTATTTGCGTCTCTATGGAAAGTATTTATGTTTCTTATAGTTTTTTACGTTTTTGTGCCGCATATTTGCCGATGGAATGAAAAGGATGCTCATCATACTCTCGGTTATTCTTCTCTTCCCGACCGCTATTATAACTCATAAGGTTCATATATGCTTTAGTATTCCAGGGAATGTCGGAGGGGAAGATCAGATGCTTGTCATGTTTTGGAATCTTGAAAATCTATTTGATTGGAAAAGAGACAGCCTCAACGGTAGTGAGTCCGAGGCGGAGTTCACCTCTCGCGGAAACAAACATTGGACGAGACGTAGGTTCGTGGCGAAATGCAACGCTATAGCTAAGTCAATATTCTGGATTAAGGATAGCGAAGGCATGCTCCCGGATGTCATAGGGATAGCCGAGGTAGAGAACCGCTTTGTCCTCGAAAGACTTCTTGAGGACACCTCTCTTTACAAGACAGACTATGAAATTGTTCACTTTGACTCTCCGGATCCTCGCGGGATAGATGTAGCTCTTCTTTACAGGGCTTCACGTCTTAGGTTGCTCGGTGCTGTTCCTTTGAGAGTTGGTGGCGGGACCGATTCTCCTATTAGAACCAGGGATATACTTTTGACAAAATTCCGGAAGCCGGACGGAGATAGTGTGGCTTTTCTGGTTAACCATCATCCATCCAAATACGGAGGAAAGACGGGGGACAGAAGGGAGGTGGCGCTAAGGAGGTTACGTGAAGCCACTGACTCGCTTCAAAGGTCAAGGTTTAGGAATATAGTCGCGATGGGTGACTTCAACGACACTCCTGAGAATCCGGCTTTCGGAATATTGACGGACAGAAAACCTTACTCTTTGACGAATCTTGCTGCTCCGTTGGCGTCAAAAGGTGAGGGAACGATAAGATATTCAGGTAAATGGGAGATGATAGACATGTTTTTCGCTTCGGAAAGCCTTGTGATGAGCGGGCATATTCATGAAATGAAGGTTTTAAGATTGCCGTTCCTTATGACGAGGGACAATGCTCATTCGGGAGAAAAACCGCTTCGGACCTACACAGGGCCGCGTTACGTAGGCGGAGTGAGCGATCATTGTCCGATTGTTGTGAGGATTCTGTAGAGAATCAATAAATAATTCTTAAATTTGCCTTATTGGAAGTATGCCTTTCGGGGCGCTTTCTTAGACGAACAAGACTAAAAATCACATAATATGGAAATGAAAACCAAAATCAGAGAGAAATTCAAGACTCTCTTCGGAGTGGAAGGCGAGATTTTCGCTTCCGCAGGACGTATCAACCTCATCGGTGAGCACACAGACTATAACGGTGGCTATGTTTTCCCGGGAGCCATTGACTGCGGAATCATGGCTGAGATCAAGTTGAACGGAACCAGAAAGGTGAAGGCATTCTCGCTTGACTATGATGAATATGTAGAGTTCGGACTCAATGAGGAGGATAAGCCAAAGCAGCAGTGGGCCAGCTACATCTTCGGTGTGTGCAGGGAGACTATCAAGCGTGGCGGCAAGGTAGAGGGCTTTGACACAGTCTTCGCCGGTGACGTTCCTCTTGGAGCCGGCCTGTCTTCGTCAGCCGCTTTGGAGAGCACGTTCGCTTACGCCATCAACTACTTGTTCGACAATAAGATCGACAAGTTTGAACTTGCCAAGATCGGCCAGTCCACCGAGCATAATTACTGTGGTGTGAAATGCGGAATCATGGATCAGTTCGCCTCGATTTTCGGAAAGAAGGGAAGTCTCATCCGTCTTGATTGCAAGACATTGGTGTACAAGTACTTCCCGTTTGATCCAAAAGGTTACAAACTCGTCCTTGTTGATTCCTGCGTGAAACATGAACTGGCGTCTTCGGCGTATAACAAGAGGAGAGAGTCCTGCGAGAACGCTGCCAGGGCCATCAGAAAGAACCATCCTGACGTGGAATTCCTCAGCGATGCCAAGAGAGTTTGGCTCGACGAGGTCCGCGAGGAGATTTCAGAGGAGGATTTCCTCAGGGCTGAATATGTCATCGGAGAGGTTCAGAGAGTCCTTGACGTTTGCGACGCCCTTGAAAGAGGAGACTACGAGACTGTCGGCGAGATGATGTACCAGACCCACTTCGGCCTGAGCAAGCTCTACGAGGTCAGCTGCGAGGAACTTGATTTCCTGAACAAGCTTGCCCGCAAGTGCGAGGTGACAGGTTCACGTGTGATGGGTGGAGGCTTTGGTGGCTGCACCATCAACCTGGTGAAGGACGAGCTATACGATGCGTTCATCGCCGCCGTGAAAGAGCAGTTCCCTGCCAAGTTCGGTCACGATCCGAAGTTCTACGACGTCGTGATCAGCGACGGCGCCAGAAGGATTGAATAATATTTTTTACTTAATACGACAAAGGGTCGCACGGGATTGTTCCTCTGCGGCCCTTTAATTTTAAGGCTATATACTTGATAACTTGTGTTTTTCAGATTCTCTACCAACCATATTTATTCCTTATTTAGCCAAAAATGAAATATATTGGTTTTGGCTAAATAAAGCGATGTGTTATCTGAAGAATCGGGCGAGCCAGGTGGGGTCGATGCGGGAAAAACCGGGGGAGGGCTTGACGGAGGGGTTGCGGCGGATGATGCCGGCGCAGTCTTCGTAGACATTGAAGCCGATGCGGAGGCCGTGCATCTGGCCGTTTTTGGGGTAGGAGAACTCGAGGTCGTTGTCAGGACCGTCCATGTGATAGAACTTGAACGGGGTGCTGAGCAGGTCCTTGGCGCCGCCTTTCTCCATCATCTCCATCTTGGTGATGTACTTGCACATCTCGATCACGCAGTCATCCAGACCGGCGTCGAAGATGTTGACTTTCTCGATCAGCGATCCTATGTCGCTCACCCTGCGGAGCGTGTAGCCAGGAAGCGTCTGTGAAATCTTTTCGAACTGAGCCTCAAGTGCCTTTTCCTGCGCTTCCTGAAGGATTCCGTCGGGCATAAGCCAGATCATAAGCCGCTCGGTAGGGTCGTGGTAAAGTGTCTGACCCTGAACAAGATTCGCCTTGCCGCAATGCGGGCATTCCCACACGAACAGCGAGCCGTCCTTGACTTTCGCCTTGAGTTCCGGATTCTCTCCGACATTTATGCGGTTCAAGACTTCGATTCCGTGCTTTTCTCCGCAGGCCGGACAAACGGCCGTTACCTTCTCTGACATATTCGTAATAGATTATTTATCAAGCCATTTCCAGACCTTGTACATCAGCGCTCCCCATGCGAGGAAGAGGATCACATAGACCCAGAACGGCAGTTTGGCTGCATAATGCGTGCCTTGTGTGTACTTGTCGAACTCCGGGATGTCGGCGTAGTAATATGCCCCCGCCCCGAAGTCGAGCGAGTCTTGAAGGCCGAGGCCGTGCGCCATTATGTAAAGGGCGGCCATAACGGTCGCCCCTATGACTGTCAGGGTAAGAACCTTGACGATTCTTTTGCCTGAGATATTCATTAGTCAAGAACTGGAATCGGGAAGAACTTGCCTGAAAGGAGGAACCAAACAGCGAAGAACGTCAGCGCGATGTTGAAAAGCTGGCCGATGATGTAGAGCCAGAGCACCTTGCCTCCCTGCATCTGCTTGATGATCTCCTTGAAGTTCGTGTCCAGTCCGATGCTGGTGAAAGCCAGTACGAAAGCCCAGTTCTTGTACTGGTCGAGAACCTTGTTGATGGCTCCGACCTGATCGGCTCCGCAGAGAGGTTGGATCAGGAATGAGGCCACCATCGAGGCGATGAAGAAACCGAGGATGAATTTCGGGAACCTGTACCAGATCTCGCCCGCACCCACTTTAGCCCCTGTGTTGTCTACCCTTGTGGCGAAGAAGACGGCCACGAAGAATGCGATGAATCCGATTAGGATGTTCTGGATGGACTTCACAAGCACAGCAGCCTGCTGAGCTTCAGGACCGAGAGCTGTTCCTGCCACAACGACAGCACCGGTTGAGTCAACAGTACCTCCGATGAGCGAACCGCCCATAATCTGAGACATTCCGCAAGCCTTGATGATCACAGGCTCAAGCACCATCATGATGATAGTGAATATGATGGATATAGACACCGTGATGGAGAGGTCGTTCTTTTTGGCGTTTGATGCCGCTGCTGTGGCGATCGCCGCGCTGGTCCCGCAGACACTGGTCGCCGTTGCCATCGTGATGACAAGCGGTTTGTTACCAATTTTCAAGACTCTGGTTCCGAACCACCACATAAACAGAATCACAATCGGGGTCACAATCCATGCTATTCCAAGGCCGTAGAGACCGAATTTGGCGATGTTGGAGAACAGCACGGAGAATCCCATGATCACAAGACCGGTCTTGATGTAGAACTCTGTCTTGATCGCCGGCTTGAGCCAGTTCGGAACACCTACCGTGTTGGAGATAAGAAGACCGACCAGAAGTGCCCAGAAAGCCCATTCGAGGTAGCGGTTGAGGGTATATTCAGCGCTGATGAGACGAACCACCAGAGCGATGACGAACAGTCCGATGATGGCGGGAATATATTTCTTTACGCTTTCGCCTTGGAGTTTGACTCCAATCGTGAACAATGCTCCGAGTGTGATGAACGTCACGAGGAACTTGCGCCAGAATGCCCATGCTCCAAGCTGCTCACCCAAAGGAACAACCTTGGCCGCCGCAGCTCCCGAGAGATTCTCGCCGAGAGTCCAAGTGGCGAATTTAACCGCTGAAAAATCAAATGCTTTCGTCAGGACAGCGATGCAGGCGATGACGATCACGATGCCGCCTATCCAGATTGCCTGCCAGTCCTCCTTTCCCCAAAACGCGGGAACAGTCTTGCCTTTCTCCATCTGTAGAAAAATTAGTATAATGTTTTACTATTTTGCAAAGATAAAACAACTGACGCATTCTCGCAAAACTTTTTCAAGATGTGACTTAGAAGCTGTTTTAATTTATTTGAAATGTTCTTTGAGGTGAAAAACTTCAAACAAACAAATCAAAACAGCTTCTTAAAGGCTGATGCTGAAAATCCAGCCGATGTAGTTCTTGTTGAGGTCGCTGATCGGGAAGCGGTCGATGTAGTGCCAGAAGTTGCGGGCGTAGCGGATGCCGATATGAGTGTCGTAAGGGAGCCAGAAGAAGTTGCCGAGATTGACGGTGAGGTCGGCCCCGACGCTGAACAGGTTCTCTCCTGAGACGGCTCCCGGATTGTAATGCAGATCGTGATCCCAACAGAAAGTCTGGTAGGACCAGTCGAAGAACGGAGTCAGTTCGAAATTCTTGATGTAGGCCACCGGGCTGAGGAACGACCAGTCAACATCCGCGAAAGGAATCGCATAGTCGGCGGTGACCCTCCATCTGGATTCAGAGCAAGAATTGATGATGTTTTTGAGGTTGGTGCCTACGAACCCTCTCGGAATGGCGGTCAAGGCTCCTTCCATAATGGCCCCTTCTTCGCAAGGCCCGTACCACACCTCCATCGATGCGGTGAGCCTAAGCCCTTGCCGGGCGGTGAATCCCGGAAGATAACCGTAGGTGTAGAGATAGGCTGTCGGATTGTAGGCTTTCATATGGCCGGGTCTGAAGTGAAAACCTATTTCTGCCCCGAATCCAAGCGAAGGAAAGACTTGTGACGGGGCTTTCTGCCTCATTACATAGCCTCTTAGTGAAGCATCAAGGGTCTGAAGTGGCGAGATGTGGCTTTCTCCCATTGTACTATAGGTTTCAGTTACATCCTTGCCATCCTTTTTCACAATGTGCTGGAACAGAATCTGGTCATTGTATCTGTCGTTGGTGAACTTGTATTTGACCTGAGGAATCATTCCGCGGCTGATTCCGCCCGATGAGAAGTTGAACGGAATGTAGACTTTAAGGCCTCCTTCAAAATAAGGTCTGCCGGTCAGAGTTCCTTTGTTGTAAAGCCTGTACATATTTCCCTTCGAGAACTGGATTTTCTGTATGTCAAGGCTTGCCCTGTCGTTGAAGTCAGCGGAAAACTCAAACACAGGGTAAAGTCCTGTGAATATGTACTTGAAGTGCCCGGAATGTCTCCAACCGCCTTTCTTGTACGGATCCTCGTGCGCTCCGTAGCCTACCATCCCGTAGCCTGTGCTGAGCAGGTTCTGGAACAAGGCCGTGGCTCCAAGCGAGGCGGTTTTGTAGTAGTCATCGCCGCTGACGGACTCGACATTGTCATAGTTGAAGTAGACAGGAGCCCAGGAATGAATATGCGGGAGTCTGATCTTTGAATATCTTTCCGTCCGCGAGAATTTTACCTCCGCCGCAATGGTAGCCGTGTCGCCAAGAGCGGTTTCCTGCGCTGTAAGCGCATCTGCTACCGGATATTTATGAATATCCTCATAGCGGACTACCGTGACTGGTAAGTCGCTTGCGGCCGTTGCGTACATCATGCGTCCCTGTTTGTAGTCCTGAGGCCTGTCCGACGCGGCCAATGCGCTGTAGTACAGCGTGTCAGCCTTGAACACCGGCGAACTTATCCCGTAGCGTGTCGATGTCAGCTGCCGCAGCGTCAGGCTCTCAACGTCTAATGAATATAATTCCGTCACTCCCGTCCGGTCGCATAGGAAGGATAGCTGCGCGTTTTCGGTGCGAAGATGCGAAAGTGTGACCGGTTGAGGGCCAAGTAGTTGCCTAAGTGCAGCCTTTCCGTCAGCCTCCTGTCCGACTACCTCATAGACTCCCATTCCGTTCTCAGACAGTCCAGCCGCGAACAGCCTGTTCCCGATCCAGGCCGATTCCGTGAACTGAAGCGAGTCCGGAGCGGAGTACGATTCTTTGACAGATCCATCGGTGGCATCAAGCAGGACAATCCACGATCCCCCTGCGTAAGGATATTCAGTGGCGGCGATGACCTTTCCGTCAGGTGCCGGAGCCGGATTGAAGTACCGTCCGTTTTTTGTAAGATTATGGACTTTCCCTGGCTTCGACATATTCACATACCGGATCCGCGAGCTTCCTCCGAGAGTCCACCTGCGTCCCGCCACGGACTCGCTCCAGAATATTTTTTGACCCTCAGAGTCAAGGAACAAGTCGCTGGTGTATGATGCGAAAGACCTGATTCTCTTTTCTTTACCGGTAGGATCCAGTCTTATCAAGCTGTTCGGTGTCGCCAAGCCTGATTTCAGGGAATATATTCTTGAATCTCCACCAAGGACAGATCCATTATATTCAGTGTGCCTCCGAGGTGTCCGAGAGATTTGCCTTGATGGCATAAACGGCTCTCTGACAGCGGCTTCAATATTCCAGAGTTGCTGGAAATTATCCTCTATGGTTCGGAATGAGTCCTTGAATCTTTTTCCGCTGGCGTCTTTGACAGTTTTCTGGAGATTGAAGAGCCAGCCTTTGCGTACAACCCTGTCGAAATATTCTTGAGTGAAGAGAGAATCATCGAAGAATACCCTTGTTCCCGCTATGAGCATATATCCAACCCTATAGTAGTCAGGGGTATAGCGTTTATTGGATCCGTAGAACCATCTGTAATAGTCCCTCCAGTCCCCGCAGTCGAACGCCGGCCTCATATATTCAAGGAAGTCGGCCTGTCGTCCGCGTCCGCTCCGGCTGAGCGCCGTCTCCGCCACAACCGCGTCACCTTCGAGGAAAGCCGGCCCCGGGTATATTCCCGCGAAGGCTCCGGCCGCCATTTCTCCGAAGATCCAATGCAGCACCTTGTTGCCCCGGTCCGCTCCGAACTGCATCTGAGCCGCGTGCCGTCCCTCGTGGATCGCCAGATTCCGCACCCAAGGCGTCGCCGTCGGGGAGTAAGGGTCGTTTACAGTGAATATGTCCATTCTCTTAGGCGCCCACGTGACCGAAGCGTTCGGCACCACATAGCGGCTGTGCAGCACGACAGGCATCTTACCTTGGTAGCTTTGCCCGATGAGGTAGCCGGAAGACCTTGCGTTGCGGATTCTCGCCTGCTCCAGTTCCGTACCGTAAACCCTTGCCAATGAGTCCTCTCCCTTAGGAAAAATCAATTTGAAGTTCTCAGTCTCCATCTGCATCCACCGCAGCCCCGCCGGATCGTTTCCCGTTAGCGAGAACTGTGCGTTGGCCTTTACACTGGTCAATGCGAGAACACACACAATGAGTATCCTGATTCCGTTCTTTGTCATAAGATAAACTTAAATAAGTATATCTGCGAATATAGTGATTTGCTGTAAATAATTCCAATCAAATAAGAAGCTGTTTTGATTTGT
>DCCQ01000016.1 GCA_002314195.1 Bacteroidales bacterium UBA1077
GAGCAGACCGGTGAGAAAGCCGTGATAATCATAGATGAATATGACTCCCCGCTGCTGGACGTGATGAACGATCCGGCAAGGCTTGCGCCTATGCGGCAGATCATGCGGAATTTCTACAGCCCGATCAAGAGTCTGGATCCGTACCTTCGATTCGTGTTCATCACCGGAATCACCAAGTTCGCGCAGCTGAGCATATTCAGTGAGCTGAACAATCTGATGAACATCTCGATGCTGCCGAAATATTCGGCTGTCTGCGGCATCTCACAGACTGAAATCGAGACTCAGATGAAGGATTCTGTCACAGACCTGGCCTCCGGGCTCGGAATCTCTTACAGGGAGGCTCTCGAAAAACTGAAGGAAAACTATGACGGCTACCACTTCTGCGATGAATCCGAGGATATTTATAATCCTTATAGTTTGATAAAAGCTCTTGACACGCAGCGCTTTGGAAGTTATTGGTTCGAGAGCGGCACTCCGACATTTCTCATTGAGAGGATGGACAGTAATCCGATTGACGAAATGGAGATGGACAATATGACCGACATTCCGGAATCGGCTTTCGACATCTCGCCTGAGCTCTGCGACGACACGCTGCCGATGCTCTATCAGGCCGGCTATCTGACCATCAAAGGGTACGACCAAAAGACAAAACTATACACCCTTGGCTACCCTAACGAGGAAGTCAAGATAGGCTTCACAGAATGCCTTCTCGCCCGCTACAACAGCAAACGGATGTCTGGGAATATGTTCGTGGCGAAATTCAGCGCAGCTCTTAACCGGAATGACATCCACGAAGCCCTACGGCGGATGCAGTCCTTTATGGCAGGGGTTCCTTACGACTTGGAAAACAAGACCGAAAAGCATTTCCAGACCATCATCTATCTCGTTTTCTCCCTTCTCGGCTATTATATTCACAGTGAGGTGAAGTCCGCCGTCGGGCGCGCGGATGCGGTCTGCCGGACACAGGACTGCATCTATGTCTTTGAGTTCAAGGTGGACAGCTCCGCGAAAGTGGCTTTGAAGCAGATTGATGACAAAGGGTACCTAATCCCATACAAGTTTGACACAGCCGATGCCACAAACAAAATGCGCCTGATGAAAGTTGGGGTGAATATATCAGCCGAAACCCGCACAATAGAAGATTGGAAAGTCGAAGAGGCATAAGCCGGCATAGTTTTGTCAACTCTATATTACCATATGACAAATAGTTGCGCCACGCAAACCTATTCTTATAATTGTTTACCAAATTGGTAGACAATTATAAGAATGAAACCTTAAAACTCCATCACTACTGCTATCATTGTTAAGCGCGTCCTGCTACATAAAGATTCCCAGCAACCACGAATGAGAACGATGACTATTTTGGTTCCGGAGTTGCGCTTCCGTCTTCCTTATTGCTTCTTCAAGTACGTCTTCCTCATTATTTATATCTATGCCTTTGTCAGGCAAATCCGGCATCGCTTTTTCCAAATCTTCTTCTGTTCCAGATTTCAATATACTCTCCACAGATTCATACTTAGGTAGTACCACGTTAGGGAAAGATTTATATTTAGCGCAGAATCGATCGTACACCATTTTCATACATTCAACTGTAAATTTTCTAATGATCTCATCCTTTTCCATTTGAGTGTAAACTCTTTTATCCTCCCAATTATCCCAATTATAAAGTTTGTCATAGTAACCGTTACGGCTATCAAGATAATAATGATTATGAAATTCTTCGGCAGGAGGTTGCAAACATTTTGGGAAGCGTCTTACAAAATCATCAAATATGTTTCCCACAGAATACCGTACTTCATATGACGGTATTAAGACAGAAAGTGAATCCACATAGTCCTTGTAATGAAAGACATGTCCTTGCAAATGTTCTCGGGCAACCTCGGAAATCCCATTAATATCATCAGGAGAGATAGAGTATCCGTTGCTCTCAGTAAACAGGATCTCTAAATTGTGGAAAATACTGGCTGAAAGGGATCGAGTATTTCTAAAAGAGCAACATAAACTCATAATTGAAGGAAACACATAATCATTGATAACAATCATATCCTTCGCATATGTATTGTCATCAAGAATCACATCACGGTCAAGTTTAAAAAACTCATAGTCAGCCGGTGGAATAGATAGAAAACCTGTTAGCGAAACAGATTTGCTTCCATCAAAGTTATTATAATAGACAGACAGTTCCAGTTGTTCAGAATCAGCATCATATTTTTCAGGATTTATTATCAAATTCTTCCTCCATACCTCATTGCTGTAATGGTAGCATAATGAATCGAATACGGCCTTTGCATCAGATGCCAATCGATCTTTCCAAGCATAAGTTTTTTCTATTTCTTTCTTTGTCGCCCAAGCAGAAAATGCCTTTGCCACACTCAATCGTACATATTCAACTCCTTTCATATACCTATCTTGCTCTCTTTGCTTATCGCGAGAGGTCTTCATTTTTTCAATATCACGGCGCTTTAACGCATACTGCTTGCCAATTTCATCCAATTTGTCAGACATGACTGCACTTGGAAGTTGAAAATCAGGCCCAAGAATATTATAAGGTTCGGTCTTAAGCATACTATTCAAACCACATAACGCGATAATCACTTCTTCACTCATCAAAGTCAACTCATATTCATCAGTCGCTTTCTCTTTCATTAACTCAAGAGCCACTGCCATGTACCCTCTGTCAACCAGAGGCATTACTTGCAAGATCCGCTCAAGAGTCTTAGAGGCCAAATTGGTTCTTGCTTTCTCGTATGGTGACATTTCATCCGTGCTTGCAAATGCCGGTAATATCAAGAATGACACAATCAAAGACAAAAGAGTCAAAAAAACTTTTTTCATATACATTCTGAGGTTAATAATGGTTATTTATCAGCAATTTTTCTCCAGCAGGCACAGCAAGACAGCTTATGATGAATGTTCATAGAATAACTGTCAAAATCAAGACGCTGAAGAAGAGTTCCATCGTAATTATCTATCAGCTTACTGATTCTACTATGGAACAAGGAGACAGATTCTTCTGTATGATAAAAAGATAGGTATTCCTCACTGTGATTGGTTCTAAGGAATTCAATGACAGTATGTGCATCAATGATTACGCCATCAGGGACTGCCTGAATGAAAGTTGTGATCAACAGCTCTAACACATCCATAGATCTTACTAAAATTGGTTAGCGCCATCCCTGATTCTTGTGAAACCAATTAAGAAAGTGTGGCGCAAATGCCATATTCTCATCAAGGGGGCTCTGGAATTGCCTATCAAACAAGAATTGACTATACACCACACCGAATATGCCGAGTGAAACACACAAGCATACACGTGCGATGAAACGTCACTTTACCTCTGTTTGATGTTGAATTTTCCAGATTCCCTTAATAGAGGATAAAAGCAAACACTTTCATCTAAAATATGTCGCCAATTCAAGTTAATAGTG
>DCCQ01000025.1 GCA_002314195.1 Bacteroidales bacterium UBA1077
GTCGATGTGTTCTGCGACGAGGGTTTCTTCACTGTTTCCGAGACGGATCGCATCCTCACAGCCGGTGAGCGTCACGGTCTCATCCCGAAAATCCACGCCAACGAGCTGGCCTGTTCGGGCGGCGTGCAGGTGGCCGTGAGGCACAACGCCCTTTCTGTCGATCACCTTGAACGCACCACAGACGCGGAGATCGAGGCGTTAAGGGACTCTCGCACAATGCCTACTATGCTTCCCGGCTCGTCTTTCTTCCTCGGAATCCCCTACGGCAGGGCCAAGGAATATGTCAGCGCAGGTCTCGGCATAGCCCTGGCCTCGGACTACAACCCCGGCTCCTCCCCTTCCGGTGACATGCGCTTCGTGATGGCCTTAGGCTGCATCAGAATGCGCCTCACCCCTGCCCAGTCCTTCAACGCCTGCACTCTCAACTCCGCCTACGCGATGGGAGTCGCTGAGGACTTGGGCTCGATCACGCCAGGCAAACTCGCCAACCTCATCGTCACGACCCCCGTCCCGTCCCTCGCCTACATCCCGTACTGTCACCAGACCCCGTTCATCAGCAAGGTACTCCTCCGAGGCAAGTATATTTGCTGATAGCAGGACCTACGATAGACATCAACGACAACAACGGAAGCATTATCTCTCGAAAATGCTGCCGTCGTGCGTTATTTCACCTTCGACAGGAGCAATAATAGATAGAGATTTGACCTGTCGTGTAAGGGAATGTTATCTGACAATTGGTTTGTCTTTCAACGTGCCGCCTTCATTGTAACGCTGGTTGTCCGGCAAGCCCTTCTTGTTCACACCTTCCTCCATCAACTCCTTCAACTCTTCCAGATGCGAACGGTAAACGCCACGCGGAAGAACGCCGTATTTCCTGCACAAAGATGCAGCCATGCCGACCACCTCACCCATCATTCCGGTCGTACGCATCACGCGGACCGTACCCAGAGCCACATGGGTAACACTAATGTCCCTGCCGGCCATGAACAGGTTGTCAACATTGCGTGAATACAGACAACGGTAAGGAACCGCATACGGATAGATCAGAATGTGCTTCGTTACAGCTTTGAATTCATTTCCCGGAAAATATTCACTGTTAGTCGGATCAGGCCAATGCAGGTCGATACTCCACGTAGTGGTGAAAGACGCGTCTTCATGAAACACGTTTTTCACGATGTCATCTTCCTTCAGAATATAGTCGCCCAGCAGACGGCGTGACTCACGCTTGCCGGCCACATAAGCCACCCAACCTAATTTACGGTTCTTATACTGATTGTTCCCCTTCAGGTGATTCTTCAGATAACTCCAGTTTGAATAGACGACCAACATTCCATAATCACGTATGCGTTCGAAATCCTTGATCTGGTCCAAGTTCATGCCTGTCTCCCAGGTCCATTCTCCCATCGTCACCTTTTCACAATTCTTGTCATCAAACTCAACCCCATAACTGAACTCCGGGAAGCGGCTCTGTTTCTTGTCCTCCACGGAATACCACTGGACGGAAGAGCCCATCGTCATCTTGTCAGCTTTCTCGGGCGCGATGCTTTCTCCATACTCATCGCGGCCTTCTCGTCCCATAAGGAAGTCTGCCCCGGCAAGATAACCTATCGTGCCGTCTCCCGTGCAATCCGAAAAGAGGGGTGCCTCGAATTTTAATTCCTGACCGTTTTCGATATGTTTGACTATCACCGAGCTGATCCTGTCGCCTTCCTTCGTCACCCTTATCGCGCGATAGTTCAGAAAAAGGGACACATTCTTTTCACCGGAGAGCCAGTCCAATTTCTTCTGGTCTTCGTAATACTCGGCCGGTTTCGCGTTTCCGCCTTTTCCCGGGCCGAATTCTTTTTGCAGACCACCTAATTCCTTATAAGTCCCCACATCGATACGACCGCCCAGATGCACTCGTATCTCAGAGCTGTTGTTGCCTCCGATGACAGGACGATCATTGATCAAAGCCACCTTGCATCCCAGGCGGGCGGCTGACACCGCGGCGCTCATACCGGCAATACCAGCCCCCACTACCACCAGATCATATTTGCCGGCGACCTGGGGCTCATCCGGCAGTCCGAGCGCCTTACGGCGGAACACCTCCAGCTCCTTAATGTCCGAAGGAGGTGTACTGCCAGCCTCAGTGGTAAAGTAAACAGCATCGCAACGCCCGTCAAATCCTGTCAGGTCGTGCAACCGGACCACTGTCCTGAGACTTTTCACGGACACTTTTCCGGCTGCCTGCCATATCCATCCAGAACCTTCAGCGCCCAACGTGAAACTCATCCTTTTACCACCGACCGACAAACTGAACTTACCAGGTCCTTCACCCTTTTTCCATGGGGAAGTCCAATTATAGGTACGGACATAGACATGATACTCCCCTTTTTCAGGAAAAGTGACCTCTGTGGAGGCATCCTCGACCGGCACCCCCATTCCGTGCGCAAGAAGGTAAGGAGATCCCATCAGATCCATAAACTGCTGGTCAACCTTCCAGCCTCCTTTATTTCTGAAACTCTCCGCCTCGACAAAAAGGTCGGCCGCACGGCTTGTTCCCAAGCTCGCCAAGAAAGCCAATGTTATAATCAAACTATTCTTCATAATATTCATATTACTACGTATCGCGGCAAATACCTTCATCATAAAAACCATTCAGAAGCTGTTTTGTTGATCTTATCCTCGCGCACCTTCTGCGTGCTGATGGTGCGAAATTCCATATAATTCGTTTCGAAGTCAGACGGTCTATAGCTCCAGCGTGGCGGATTTCAGGCCTTTGGCCTTGACGGTCAATCTGGCGGGGCCTTCAACTCCGGATCGGGAGCGGACTATCACGGTGAGTTTTCCGGAGAAAAGGTGCATATGAGGCAAGTGAAACAATTCCAGAGAACACGGATCGCCATTGGCTATGGCACGGAACTCTCCGGCTCCGGAAACGGAGGCGAAGACCTCTCGGGTGTCGGTCGGGACAACGTTGCCATCCTTGTCAACCACACTTACGGTCACGTAGGCCAGATCCTCGCCGTCACGTGCGATAGAGTCTCTGTCGCATTCAAGACGAAGCGCATAAGGCTTGCCGGCGGTACGGACGGATTCGGAAGCGACCGCATTGCCTTCGGCATCATAGGCCACAACCTTTACCTCTCCACGACGATATACCACATCGTTCCACATCAGACGGTAGCGTCCCTCGACACTCTCGTCCTGCAATCCTTCGCAAGGATGATCCGGGACGGCCTTCGAGCGACGCCCCATCGAAACGCCGTTCACAAACAACTCAACCTCTGGCCAAGATGTGTACACATAGACAGGAGTGACCTGACCCTCGCGGCCTGGCCACGTCCAATGCGGCACGATGTGCAGTGTAGGGCTGTCAGTGTTCCAAACACTTCTGTAAAGCCAGTATCTGTCCTTCGGAATAGATGCGAGGTCTATTATTCCGAACATCGAGCTGTGATTAGGCCACGAATCAGTGTCATAAGGACTTGGCTCACCAAGATAATCGAAACCGGTCCAGACAAACTGGCCGAGAGTCCACGGATAGTCATCGGCCAAGGCGAAATCCACATCCGGGATATTCGACCAGTTGCAGGCCTCCATATCGTAGCCTGACGACTGATGATCCTTATGCTTGACTCCGAAAGCCCTCTCCACTGGGAAATGATATACACCTCTGGAACTGACCGCGGATGCTGTCTCAGAGCCGAGAACAAGTCCTTGCGGCAACCTCTCATAGCACTCCTTGTAACGGAAGGTGCGATAGTTTATTCCCGGAATATCCAACAACGCCGCGAAACCGTTCGTAAGCACACAACTGACCTGATCCATTCCGCAGGTCACAGGTCTTGTCGGATCCTCACGATGACATATTCCCTGAAGGAAAGACGCCGTCTTGTAGCCCGTCGGGCTGCACTGGGACGGAACCTCGTTGCCAATGCTCCACATCACCACCGCCGGGGAGTTCCGGAACGAATGAAGCATATTCATCATATCACGCTCAGCCCATTCATCGAAAAACCTGTGGTAGCCGTTCTGGCACTTGGCGTCATTCCACTCATCGAACGGCTCGACCATCACCATAAAGCCCATCTCGTCGCAAAGGCTGACAAGCTCAGGAGCAGGAATATTATGGGATGTCCGGACAGCGTCACAGCCCATATTCTTCAGCAGATCAAGTTGGTGCCTCAACGCCGGAACACTTATGGCGGCACCGAGCGGCCCGAGGTCGTGGTGGTTGCATACACCCTTGAACTTACGGTGTACACCATTAAGGTAGAATCCCTTCTCCGGGATGAACTCGATGGAACGGATGCCGAAACGTGTCTCGTACTCATCCGTCACCTTTCCGCCAACGACGATTCTGGTCAATGCCTTATAAAGATGCGGATGCTCAGGAGACCAAAGCTTCGGTGAATCCACGGAAAATTTCTGAATATGCTTGTCGCCTTTGTGGTACAATGACACGGAACGCCTGGAAGCCACCTTATTTCCATCCGGAGAGAAAATGTCGGTAATATATTCAATGCCAACATTGTCCAGATCCGACTCCACCGTGATGTCAAGGGATACGGAAGCCAAATCCTCACTCACAAAAGGAGTCGTCACGAACGTGCCCCACACAGGAATATGAGCTTTGGGAGAGGTGCAGATGAGATGCACATTCCGATAAAGCCCGGCACCCGGATACCATCTTGAGGAAGACGGAAGATTCTCCAGTCTGACAGCCAGCACATTGGTTCCGTCAGCATTCAGGTATGGGGTCACATCACAGTGGAAAGGGCTGTAGCCATAAGGCCAGAAACAGACCTCATTCCCATTCACATACACCCTGGCCTCACTCATCGCCCCGTCAAACAACAGCTCGGCATTCACACCCTTAGGCACGGAGAACTCTGTCCTGTACCATCCGACACCAACATACGGCAGGCCACCGGTACGTCCGGTCTTCAATGTGGCCTTGGTCTCCATATTCTGAGTGACCCGCACGGTCTGGAGGTCATTCTCGACACTGAAAGGCCCGGTTATGGCCCAGTCGTGAGGGACACAGACCGTCTCCCAGGCCGAGTCATCGAACGTCACGGCGGAAGCGCCTTCAACCTCGCCGAGATGAAAACGCCATCCCGACTTCAGGCTAACCTCACTTCTGACGGAAGAAGGTGCGTCCACGAAAGTCGGTGCTGCGTACAGACAGGACGAAACAAGAAGCAATCCAGCCACAGTAAGCATTACTGAAATTCTCGAAAACATATTATTCAACATTCAAAATAGCCTTACTACCCTTTACAATAATGTGATACTCCCCGTCTTCAAGGAATCTTTCACCGTTTCTGTCCACAAAAGACAGATCCCTGCAAGGCTCAATCTCGAAGGTGAACGTCCTTGACTCCCCGGCCTTCAGCATTACCTTCTCAAAATGTTTCAATTCCCTGACAGGACGGGTAATGGAGCAGACAGGGTCGCAGATGTACCATTGCACAGTTTCCTTTCCGTCCACCTCGCTTGTGTTCTTTACTGTGACAGAAGCCGTGACCTTGCCGTCTTTCGCGACCCTGTCGGAAGACAATGTCACAGGTGAATATTCAAATGTGCTGTAGCTCAAGCCGTAGCCGAATTCATACATAGGCTCTATCTGAATATCCTTGTACCATCCCTGGGTTCCCCGGCGAGCCGGATTACGATGATTGTAGTAAATAGGAATCTGTCCAGTGGTGTAAGGGAATGTCATCGGAAGGCGGCCGGAAGGGTTGTACCTGCCGCTGAGGATTCCGGCCACGGCCTTCCCGGCTGTCGTGCCAGGCATCCAGATCTCCACAAGAGCGTCAGACATAGGGGCGATCCTAGATAGATCAATCGGTCTTCCGCTTGCAATCAACACAACTACAGGCTTTCCGACAGCCTTCACCCGTCTAAGGAGATCCTCCTGAACCCGCGGCAACGCGATTGAAGATCTCGAACAGTTCTCGCCGCTCCATTTGGTTTTCTCACCAAGACAAAGCACAACGACATCCGCAGACTTGGCGGCCTCCACGGCTGAGGATACCGAAGCCTCGTCCGTCTCCTCAATCCGGCAACCAGGAACGCTTGTTATTTCAGCCGAGCCGAATTCCGCCTTCATTCCCGAGAGGATGGAGATGACCTCCGAATCACGTCCACGTGCCACCCAGTTGCCGATAAGTTCACCCTGTGTGTCAGCCAAAGGTCCTATGAGGGCAATCCTGGAAACATTCTTTATAGGAAGAAGCGAATGGTCATTCTTCAGAAGAACCATCGTCTCCTGGGCGAGACTCTCGGCGTTGGCAAGTGCCTCCGGTTGAAGATAGATCTCGCTTTCAGGCCTTACCTCTGTGTAAGGACGCTCGAAAAGGCCGAGTCTGAACTTCATCCTAAGCACCCTCCGGACACTCTCGTCAACTGTCTCCAAACTTACACGCCCGTCCTCGATCAGTTTCGCAAGATGAGTCCTGTACAGATTGTCCATCATATCCATATCAATCCCGGCGTTTATGGCCTTCTCCGCCGCCTCATAGCCATCCTTGGCGGCACCTTGGTTTGTAAGCTGTATGATGGCGTCCCAGTCGGACACGATCATTCCGTCCCAATTCCATCTCTTTTTCAGAACATCCGTCATCGTGTACTTATTGGCGGAAGCCGGCACACCACTGATATTATTGAACGCACTCATCACAGATGCCGCACCGGCCTCGACTCCGGCATAGAACGATGGCAGGTATGTATCCCATAACGACTGATCCGAAATCTCGGTGTACACGTAATCCCGGCCAGCCTCCGATGCGCCATAGCCTACAAAGTGCTTCAAACACGCGGCGATGTTTCCCTCCGCCGACAAGTCCTCGCCCTGATAGCCACGGACAGCAGCCCGGCAGAATACCGATGTCAGGTACGGATCCTCTCCATAGCCTTCCATCACACGTCCCCACCTCGGGTCACGGGCGATGTCGACCATCGGGGAGAATGTCCAGTCCACTCCGCAATAAAAAGCCTCTTTTCCGGCATCGTGGCTTACGGTCTCAACCAAAGACGGATTCCAGCTTGCGGCCTGCGCAAGAGGTACAGGGGCCATAGTGCGGTACCCGTGGATGACATCGTGGCCGAAAAGCATAGGGATGCCAAGCCTTGTCTCCTCCATACATCTCTTCTGCATCATATTCCGCAGGTTGGCATCGTCCGAGAAATAAATCACGGACCCTGCCTCCGCAGGCACGGCTCCGACCATCTCCCGAAGGTTGTTGTCCACCGTGTTCCGCCCCAGCGTGTACTGGTTGAGCTGCATTATCTTCTCCTCCAATGTCATACGGGAAAGAAGATCCTCAACACGCTTCTCGACAGGAGCCGAAGCGTCCTTGTACAGCGGTGAGACGTTCTTCTTCACACGGGCATCGGTCGGCATGGCCACCGATGTCATCAAAGCGGCAGCCAAAATCAATGATAGTTTCCTATTTTTCATCATAAATATGTTTTTTCTCATTGTAGTAATCACGCATAATGTACCAGGCCTGTTTTCTCTGCCCTTTGTCAGAGACCAGTCCCTTTCTGTTCCAGCCATCCTGATTGGTAGGATGGAAGCGGAACGGAGAACGGAAATCAAAAAGAATCCACGGAGACACACCTGCAAGGTTCGGTATCAAGTCGAACATCTTCAAGTTCTTACGGTATTGATCCGCCTGAAACTTCTCACTCCACGAACTGGCCCGGCCGGAGTCACCGTGCTGTCCGAACTGAGCCTCACAACCGAACTCGGAAATGATCACCGGCTTGCCTGGAGCCACCTTCCACCGACATTCCGACGGATCGGCCGGCCACGGAGCATACCACCCCATATATTTGTTGAACGAGACGACATCGAGGTCTTCCACGAAATCATCCTCAATCCGGAACTCACCATATTCCTTTTTGAAATAGACATTGTCGAAGGCGGCGGTATAGAGTCTTGTCGAGTCCACACTCCTTCCGAATGCCAGTTCCCTGCGCAAAAAAGCATTCCTTGCCGGAGACGGGCGGGTCTCGTTGGCGACACCCCAGAAACCGACCGCACAGCGGTTCTTGTCCCGGTACAGCATCTCGGAGAACATACGAAGAGCCTTGTCCATAGTGGCGGCGTTCTCGAAATCGATGCCCTGCCATACAGGTATCTCCTGCCAAAGAATGATCCCCATCCTTTCCGCCATTCTGACAATATATTCATTCTGAGGGTAGTGCGCCAGACGCACCATATTGACTCCCAAAGCCTTCGCCTCGGAAAGAAGCATACTTGCATCCGCTTCTGAATATGCCCGGCCCATTCGCTGCGGAATCTCCTCGTGAAACGAGACGCAGCACATAAACATCGGCTTCCCGTTCACAAGGATGCGTGTCCCGTCAACGGTGATATTCCTGAAACCGATCTGTTCCGACACCGCATCCTCCTCTGCGGAAGAACATCCATTGCTGTACGCCAGCCTGACATCATACAGTTTAGGCGAGTCCGGACTCCATCTCTGAAGCTTCCTGACCCGGAAAGATGTTTCCCCATAGCCATCCTTATCCAAGGATATGACTTTGGAAACCTTCAGTTCAGGAATGGAGACCGTGACGGACGAACCGGCGGGAACCTGTGACGACATCCGCACATTCGCATTGATCACGTCAGGGGCGTTCTTGTCCAACTGTACCATATAGTCCTTGATGTAGGTGTCCGGGACAGACACAAGCATCACGTCACGGGTGATTCCGCCATAGTTCCACCAGTCAAACGACATCGCAGGTATGGCATCGACACTTCTTCGGTTGTTCACCTCCACGGTCAAAAAATTATCCCCCTCGACCACATCGCCGGTAACCTCAACCTGAAACGGAGTGAAACCTCCTTCGTGAGAGGCTATCTTCTTCCCGTTGAGATAGATCGAACACCGATAACTCACCGCACCGAAATAGAGATAGAGCCGGTGTCCGGACGAAATCTTTCCGGTCTCAAAATGCCTTGCATACCATACGGTACCCTCATAGTACTGAAGCTGCGGCAGCTGGCTGTTGAAATCGCCTGGAACATCAAGACGAAGTCCGTTGTCGAATGAATATTCAAAAAATTCCTCCGGTTTTTCAGGCTTGCGGTTCTCCCAGACCCTCTTACCGCGCCCTTGATCATAAAGGTCAATTATCGCGTCCCACTTTCCGTTAAGAAGCGTGTAGTCACGTCCATAGACATTGACCATCAGATCGGGAGACCCATAGTCCTCCTTGTCCCCAGCATTAAGCGGCAGAGTCACCGCAAAGACAACGGCAAGAGTCAGCAGTTTAGACAATGCGTTAATTCTCATATTCTTATCTTATTTCATACTTATAAAGTGCAAATGCGTTTTCTGAAGGGAGGGCGAATTCCACCGAGCCGTTTCCTCCTGTAATGGCACTGAAAGCGGAGCCGCTTCCTGTGACGGGAGAGAAATGCACTCTCATTCCCTCCGGAAGCCACGTGTCAAGTCTGGCGCTGCCATATTCATTCTTTTCTCGGAAGACAAGCATAAAACCAGTCCTACAGCCATCGGAGATGGATTGAAAGCCGGTCCAGGACCTTCCTGAAGGTTCCTCGCCTATCGGCAGGATGGCGCCATTATGGAAGTCGCTCATCACCGCCTTATAGGCCTTGATGACTGATGACAATCCAAAGGCCTCCTCCGGAAGATTCGAGGCTTCCATCCAAGCGAGGGGCTGTCCGGCCATAGCGGTCGCGAATATGTACTGGAACTGATATGAAGATGGGGCGAACGGGTCCCCGGCATATTTATACACATTCCGCCATTTGTTAAGAAACTCGATCTGAAGTTTCTCCGCCGGGACATAGCGGCTCAGCTGCCACAGATTCCGGAGTGTCCAATAAGGGTAGTAGTTACCCCAGTCCGTATAGCGGTTCTCAAGGAATATATTGCCATATTCATTGAAAAAATGATAGCCGCCTCTGCGTCCCGCCGTCACATCGAGGTTGAAGACCACGTCATTACCTGTCTCAACGAGTACAGTGTCGAAGAACTTACGGAGATTCGTCTCCGCCTTTTTGGTAGGAATGGAGAGTCCATCAATCTTGAATACCTTTATTCCGTATTCCTTGTACAGTTTCACAACGGCATCCGCATCCTTGCGCCAGTCCTCGAAGTCGTCCTGCACGCTCGGGTTGAACCACAATCCAAGTTCGATGCCCAGCTCCTTGGCCTTGTCAACGACAGGCTTGAGACCGTGAGGGTACTTATCTCGTGCCGGAGTCCAGTACAAAGGATTGTCCCAGATGTTCTTGAAAGATCCTTTCGCCAACGCCGAATTCGGGCTTTTGCCCTCCTGCCAGCCATCATCTATCTGGAAATGAGTGATTCCAAGACGTGCCGCCTTCTCCAGTTCCTCTATGCAGAAACCCTCATTCACCTTGGAATCCTGGCTTCTGTCGCCCCAAGTGTTCATCATTATCATCTCATCCCTGTCGGCGTGATGCTCACGAATATGTTTCTGATAGTCACGGAGAGCCATCAGCGGAGACAACTCGCCTTCCCCGAATACTCCGGTCACACAAGAGTAAAGCCTGATCATCCCGTCTCCATCGACATCACCTTCCGATGCGCCGATGCCGGCCACGGTGAACTTTCCCGATTCGCAGATGAAGTCAGCCTCCGGATTTCCAAGCTGTACCGCTGAGCAAGGAGCCTCTTTCAAGAAAAAGAGACCGTTTCCGTCCTCGGTGTCCCGGGCGAATAGCAGATTGCCCTTATAACCAGTCCTGCGGTAAGGAATGAATGTACGCTCCGCCACAAGGTTGTTGTTCCAGTCTGTGACATCGAAAAACTCCACCGTCTTGACCCGCCAGTGCATACCGCCCGGATTGAACACCTCCAGATGGCGTGACTTGTTCCCGCCTTCTTGCTTTAGGTCTTCTACAGACTCGATGTTCTTTTTGTCCGCCGAATCCGCCAGATCCTCATCTTTAGACAATGACAAACCGCCGGCATAATTGTCACAGGCGATGGCCGGGCAGTTCTCATACACTCT
The DNA here is from genome assembly GCA_002314195.1 of Bacteroidales bacterium UBA1077. GTDB lineage: Bacteria > Bacteroidota > Bacteroidia > Bacteroidales > UBA932 > Cryptobacteroides. The sequence goes on from DCCQ01000025.1 coordinate 11,011, forward strand.
GAACACCCTGCGCACTCGTGTGCCTCCAATCGAGAACGTAACCTCGGCTTCCAGATGTTCGGGATGTATGCCGTCAGACTTCAGCTCGCGCACTTCCAGACGGCCATCCAAAGCCCTTCCGAAAGGCTGTCCTACGGCAAGGGCAGGTTCCGGGGATCCGTTCACGAACACCCGGTCAGTGCGTTTATCCTTCACAAACGCGTTTACAACATTCCCGCCATTCCACAAGAACGCGCGCTCTATCAACGAATTGCCCACATACAAAGTGTCTGCCGAAAGATGAGCGTAGCACTCCCCCTTCAAGGATATAGGATTGTGGGCGGCTTCACACACGATCAACGGCGACACTGTCAGAAGTATCGATAACAAGATTCTATTCCGCATCGGGATTCATTTTAAATTCTGTAGGAGATTGGCCGAAATGGCGTTTGAAGCAGACACTGAAATATTTAGGATTCGCGAATCCCGTCATTGTCGAGATTTCGGCGACCGTGTAGTCAGATTCCCTCAACAACTGGCTGGCACGCTTCAACCGGATGTCCAGTATAAACTCTTTTATGGACATTCCAGTCAAGTCATTAATTTTTTGGTACAGACGGGTCCGGCCGATGGCCATATCGGACACAAAGTCGTCCACACCATAGTCTTCGTTCTCAAGATTCTTCTCAATGAAATCGACAGCTTTCTTCAGCAGTTCCTCATCGACCGATGATATGGCGATACGGGACGGCTCGGCGATGAATTTCTTGCTGTACAATTCCTTGAGCCTGTTCTGATTCTTTATCAGATTGGAAATCTGCTTATGGAGGAAATCTATATTCACCGGCTTGTCTATGAACACATTTGCCTCACACTCCAATGCCTCGATCCCCGCGTTCTGAGCCTCACCCATGGCGGAAAGGGCGATTATAGGAATATGCGAAGTCTTTATGTTCGAGCGGATGCCACGGCAGACTTCAAATCCATCCGCCTCCGGCATGACAAGGTCGGTTATGACTATCTGAGGCATAATCTTTTCGACCTTAGCCAAACCATCAAGTCCGTTGATGGCCGTATAGACGTTATAATAAATGGACAACCTCTGTTCCAGATAGTTCCGCAGCTGGGAGTCATCCTCTATCACAAGTATGTCATACGGTTTCCGGCCTTTTCTCTCAGACGATGCGCCAAGGCCATCCATATCCGACAGCATACTGTCAATCTCCGAAGCCGCATAATCATAAGCCTGTCCCTCGCCCACAGACATATCCTCAGCGTCCCCACCACAAGGAACAAACGGTAATATGACCGTGAACGTCACCGTGGAGTCGGCGGAATGCACGGATATGCATCCGTTCAAGTCATTGACAAGTTCCTTGACAATGGCAAGGCCAAGCCCGGTATGTGAATCAAACCCGGTCCTGACAGCACCGTCACCATTGAATGGTTCGAATATGCTTGTGTACTTCTCCTCCGGAATGTCCTTGCCGCTGTTTGTCACCACAAAAGACAACCATACCGGATCCGCAGGCACATCAGCCCTCGGGATGTTCTCCGAGGCGGCACGGCTCACACGGACACTCACATATCCATTCTCGGTGGTGTACTTGACAGCGTTCGAGAAAAGATTCGTGAACACCTTCTCGATGACATCATAGTCAAACCTCGTGTGGAAACTGTCCACCTGCGAGATGAACTCTGTCTCTATCTGATGCTTGCCGGCATAGAACTCGAACAGGGAGAATATGTTGTCCACAAAACGGACGATGTCTCCCGGCTTCCGGTCCATCGGCAGTTTCAGGGTCTCGATCTGCCGGAACTTAAGCAACTGGCTTATCATATGCTGGATACGCACCACATTCTTACCTATAAGTTCCACGTAATTGCGGTACGGAGCATCCTCCGGGATAAGACTCTCAAGTTGTTTGAGAGGATCTATCACCAGCGTCAGCGGTGTCTTCAGGTCGTGGGAGATGCTGGTGAAGAAATTCAGCCTCGCCTGCGTCAGTTCCTGAAGATTTTTTTCCTTGTCCTTCTCCAGTTCCAACTGCTGCTCAAGCATCTTACGCCTTGTCATATATGTCCAGATGTAATATACCGAAAACACCAGAATCAAAGCATAGACAATATAGGCTAACGGTGAAAGCAACGGGTAAGGCCTCACCTTGAAAGTCAATGAGCTTATGTGGTCACCCCAGACTCCGTCATTGTTCGCCGCCTTCATCTGGAATGTGTACTTTCCGGGGCGCACATTCACGAAACGGACATATTGCTGATTCTTAGGCAGGATCGTCCATTTGTCGGAGATTCCGAGCATACGGTACGAATAGGTGTTCCTGTCCTGCTCAAGGTAACTGTCACACGAGAATCCTATGTCAAAATTGGACTGTCTGCTTGACAATCTGATGACACTTGAACGTCCACGCCCGCCATCAAGCGTGGCGACAGCCTGCCTCAACGGCCATCCGTTCTCTCCTGGATGCACAAGATGATCATTAACACTCAATGATGTGAAATACACCCTTGGCTTCAGAGGATTCGTGCGGAAGCGTTCCGGATTAAACATTATAAAGCCGTTTGTGCCGCCGAACAGCATCTCTCCGCCGCCGGTGCGGTAACACGAACGGACATAATACGCACCACACCTGTTAGGTATGTCAATCCCCGCTCTCCTTATGGATCCATCCTTGTGTGAATAGCGGAACAATCCTGCGTCCGTGCTCATCCACACATCCCCTGATGCGGGATCCTCCAATATTCCGAAAACAGTGCGGTTAGTGAAATCACCGTCTTCATTTGAATTATAGTTCCGGTACGTCCCGTCCGGAGCGAGCATATTCACTCCACCGCCCCTTGTTCCGAACCACACTCCGGAGGATGAGGTTCTGCAGAAGCAGCAGATGTTGTTAGTGGCGTGAGGTTGGTCCGCAAGATAATACCTCGCGGTAAACACACGTGTCTTGGGATCCATCACATAGATGCCATCGTGCGTCATAAGCCAAAGGTTTCCGTTCCCGTCGTGGAAAAGTGTCTCGACACGGAGCCTTATCTTCCTGCCACTCTCATCTTTGAATATGACATTCTCGACATTTCCTGTCCGGCTGTCCCAGAACATAAGCTCGACATCCGGATCCGTAAGCCAGAAACCGCTGTCGCCCTCCGGCTCGAAATCATAGACGGCGAGCGGCTGCCGGGTTCCAGGTTTGAACAAAGGCATAGGTGTCACTTTGCCCGTGCCCATATCTATAACGCTGACTCCACCGTTGAACGCAGCCGCATACATAAGTTTACCTACCGGCCGCAGTCTCTTTATCATATTGGACGGCAGCGCATTGCCATCTCCGGCACCCTGCCGCCATCTTGTGAACGAATTATCCTTCCGGTTCCATCTTGACAGCCCACCGCCCTCGGTGCCTATCCAGATGTTCCCGTCATCATCCTCAGCGAACGCACTGACTATAGGATAGTTCAATCCTCCGGGAGTCGGCTCCATATACCATATATTATTGTCGTGAAATGTCTGATACGCCAATTTCCCGCCATAGGTTCCTATCCAAACACCACCGTCCGGATCCGGATATATGGACCATACGGAATTGTTCGGAAGTGAGCATTTGTCAAGAAGGCTGGAAACCAGCAGCTTAGTCTCACCGGAAGCGATGTCGATAAGAAGAAGTCCTGACTGGGTGGCCACCCAGACGATGCCGTCAGAATCTATGTAAAGTTCTTTGGCGTCACTGGACTTGTCATAACTCTCCGGCAGGTTGAATGTCCCGACCAGTTCTCCGTCCTTGCCATACACGAAAAGTCCGTTCCGCTTCGTCTGGACATAGACGTACCGGTCATCCTCGACAACATCCGAGATCACGGCGTTCTCATCATCGCCGACCGTGGCGAAATCCACATAGTTCCCGTCCTTGACACGGAACAGCTTGTTGTAAGCCCCGACATAGACATTACCTGCCGAACAAGAGAGATGAAGGGACATCGGAGACACACGCACTGTGTCCGGGAGAGGATAAGTCCCTTCCTCGCCACCACGTCCGTAACGGACGACATTATCGTTGAGAATCAGCCACAGACCTCCTTTCATGTCCGGGTCTATGGATCCGACATCACCAGCCACGGAAAGGGAGAACTCCTGCCGCAGATAATCGAACGCGTACAATCCTACGCTTGTCGCGACATAGATCCGGCCGTTCTCATCCCGGACCAGCTTGCGGTAATCCGCAGGAAGACGATTCGGACTGGACACGGCCATATTCTCGAAAGAATGCCCGTTGAACATAAACAAAGCATCCGTACCGCTGAACCATATTCTTCCGACAGTATCTTTGACGACACTGTTGATGCCTCCGTAATAGGAGGTTTCCGGCATCTGATGGAAACGATAATTCCTGATGTCGATGGCATAAGATGACACCGACACCAGAAACGAGAACATCACGACAAACAGTTTCATACCTTATGTGGTAATTATTCCGTCACAAAGATAAAGAAAACTATTCATAATCATTTCACAACCACTTCCGACAGCTTCAGCCATCCACCGGATGTATATTCACCTTTCGCGGATGTGAATATGCCGATCTTCTTGTCCGCCGATGCGTCGTCCACGATTCCTACGGCCCAGACATACTTCCCGGCCGGCGCTCCGTCCGGCTTCACCGTAAACGAATACTGCTTCGGAGAGCCTTTCGTCCATTCGTGAGGCTGCGCGCTCTCGTCATAGAACATCTTGACAACCTTTTCATTGGAAGGGTCAAGAAGAGCGAACGCAACCTTGTATTTGTCCACAAACGGTCTGAAGTTGGTAGGGCAATAAGCGTAACCGACGTTGGCCCACTTATGTGTGATCTCTGACTGCTGACCGGAAGACAATTCCTTAGGCAGAACGACCTTGGCCGGATAAAGCCTGTAGTTGCCGTCCTTTATGAACTGCTCCATAAGGTCATAGGCCTCGTTGAACCAAGACCAGGTCTCGCTCACGGTGACATTATCGTTATAGCGGAAGTCCATCATATTTGCCCTGGCCTCGCGCGCCATATCAAACTCACCCTTACGGACATCAGCCCAATCCTTGTATTTCTCTGATTCCCAGCGCATAGGGGCATCTCCATGGGAAGCCTTGACCCATCCTCCCTCAGCGATGATCGGAACAATATAACGGTACTTCGCGGCGATGTTCTTCTCCCAAGTGCCGTAATAAGTCTTCATACCGAACGCACCGCTTCCGATACCAAACCCTTTGTCCACAGCCGACTGCACCATATCCTCCGAATCAGGATTAACCCCATCGGAGGTGGAGCCGATAGAGCGATGATAGTTTATGAATATAGGAATCCTGAACTCCTTGGCGAAAAGCGATGTGACCCACTCGAACACCGGTTTCTTAGGTGTCTCGTCACCCGTGGAGTAGATGCAGCTGTGGTACTCGCCCCATTTTCCGATTCCGACTCCGTGCACGAATTCATAATGATCAGGATCATTGATCTCCTGGGCGAAATCGTGGACGAACTTCTCATAGCACCGCTGGAAGACCGGATCATCCGGGTACGGAGTCCAGACCTTCATCGACCCGGTCTGGGTCTCGTAGCCCTTGGCACCCTTGTCACGGATATAGAGCGGAGAGCAGAACTCGTGCTTGTCACGGCTGTCGATGGCATAGCCGAAACCGACTCGCATATTACGTTTGCGTGCCTCGGCTATGAGACTCTTGTAACGCTGGGCATAGACAGTATTGCAGCCATCCTGCCAGACATACACTCCTTCTTCAGGATTCAGTTGCGCCCAAGTGGTCCTGATCAGAAGAGTGGTGGCATAACTTGTGACATCTACCGGACCGACCGATGACTCCATAGAGTCATATCTCGTCCAGAAATCAGAAAGGTCGTTTCCAAGCCCGGCATAGAGAACCCAGCCGCAAAGAGGATTGCGAAGTACCGTGGTCTTGTCCGGGGTAATATTCATTGTCACATAGTTGTCAGGATCACGCGATGGATCCACCTCTTCTTTTGATCCGGAGCAAGACGCGAAAAGCAAAGCCGCCGCACCGGCCAATATAGTACGAATGCTCAATTCCATATTCATAAAATATCATTTGACAGTGACATCGGTCACTTTCAACCATTTGTCTGCGGAAAGTTCGCCTCGCGCGGCAAGCTCGATCGCAGGGATGTTGTCATTTTCCGTGTTGACGATGGCCACGGCCCAGACATATTCTCCGGCAGGAACCTTGACAGTGAAGTCTGTCTTGTAGTCGAAAGATTTGGAGCCGGTCCACACTGAAGGTTCACAATTATTATCCACTTGAACCTGAACGGCTTTACCACTCTTGTCAAGAAGTGCGAACGCCACTTTGTAACGATAGTTCCACTGAGGGATATTGTTCGGGAAATAGCCCCATCCAATATTTTTCCAACGATGTGCGAGAGAGACTTTCGCGCCTGGCGAAACGGATTCCGGAACGCTCACCTGCTCTGGATAGATCCTGTAGCCTCCTTCAGCGATGAATTGCTGGACAAGGGAGAACGCATCCTCAAACCAAGAGGTGGTCTCGTCCCCGACACGGAAGTCCATCATATTGACTTTGGCGACCTTGCAGTCGTCATACTCACCTTGACGGACATCCTCCGGATGGCCTTTGCGATAGCCTCTGGAGTCATTCCAGTAACTATGCTGGCTCACAATCCATCCTCCTTCCATTATTATAGGACGCTTGTACATCCATGTGGCGGCATAGGCGCGCTCCCAATCCCTGTAGTAGTCAGACATTCCGAACGCGTCCTGCCTGAGGCTGTAGCCTTTGCTGACAGCGAGGTTCAGAAGTTTCTCGCTGTTAGGATTGGCCGAGCCATCGCTTGCGGGATGGCCGATCACTCTATGATAGTTGATCGCAAGAGGTACCTTCGTGAAGTTTTTCGAGTACACGTCTGTGATCCAGTCCATTACCTCGTACTTAAGGCGTTCAGTGTTCTCTGTGACAGCATTGCCGTTCTCATAGACAACGTTGTGCCCTTCTCCCCATTTTCCAAGGCCATAGGCATCAATGAAGGCTGTGGTCTCGGGATCATTGAAGTCCTTTGCAAGTTCCTCGATGAATTTCTCGTAGTACCGCTGAAAGACCGGATCCTGTGGATAAGGAGTCTTCCTCAAAGGATATTTGGCATTCTCAAGCCAATACGTGGCCCCGTTATCGAACACGAAAGAAGGTGTGTTCTCGCCCTGGTCACGTCCGTCCACAACCACACGGAAAGCGATCGGCAGTCCTCTGTCAAGGGCACCGTGGATCATCTTGTACAATTTTGTGGACGGGTCACGCCACGCATAGACACCTTCGGAAGGATTGAACGTCCTCCAGCTTGTCCTGATATAGCAGGCTGACGCATAGTCCCTTACACGGACATTCTTCCCCAACTCGGACACGTATATTTCCCTGTCCCAGTACGAAGGATCACCAGAAGCGCTTCCATACATCACCCAGCCATTGAGCGGGTTATGCAGAACGGTCTTCTTGTCAACATTGAACTTGACCACCGTCAAGTCCGCGGGAGTGTCTTCGCCTCCGGAAGTTCCTGACGATTCCTTTGAGCAACCGCACAAAGAGCACAGCGCCAAAAGCGCCGCGCCCATTATCACAGTTCCTGAAAACATGTTTTTCAGATTCATATCCAGAATGTTATTCGCCTCGTTTTTCCATCCAAATCCTCATATTCCGGAGATCGAAGATGATAAAGTTCGTACCACTCGGAACCTTGAAGTAGTTTCCACGGAGGTACGAGCCTCCCTCCATATCCATCCACTTGCCCAGCGTCACACTCTGGTCATAATTCGTGCCGGTCCATACAGGAGCGAATACGTATGAGTTGTTAGTATTGTAAGGATTGCCATCATTGAATCCATCCACCTTGAGGCTGGAGATGATGGCAAAGTCGGTACGTCCTGAGCCAAGCACACCGCCTGTGTAGACAAGGATCTGAGGGTCCGCGAGGGAGACAGTGCACTTGAGGTCCTTTCCGCCGGATGCCCAGCCGACCGACTCTCCACGGCCATAGAGTTTCTCCACAGTTGTAGTGATGGTCGCGTGACCATTGTCACCATCCGTAGGTGTCTTATGGTTAGGCTGCCAAGTCACCGTGAACGGCTTGAGATCCGTGGCAGGAGAGTAGATGGTGGCTTTTGCCGTCTTCATATCAACCACAACACGGTACTGTCCTGCAGAGGTGATGTTCCAGGCGAACGGAGCCTCGGTCATCGTGATGTCAACGGTCTGGCCATCCTTCAGAGCGGTTGATCCATCCTTTGGAGCGATATAATATCTTACACCTTCGTACTCTACAGGAATCTGCAGGTCACCGATGGTCAGATTACCAAGCCAAGCGAACTGGAACTCGTTCTCCAAAGTTCTGGAGATTTCCTCCTCATCCACAGCGGTGCCGCCAACAAACATCTTGTCGGCATCGAACACGGTAACCTTGATAGGGGTCACAACAACCTGCATCGTACGTACTTCCGGCATCTCAAAAGTGGATCCACCTTCCCACTGTGCTGTGACACGGAATTCCAGAGTAAACTGCTTGTTTACAGGAAGTCCCCATCTTTCGGTGGCCCAGGTGTTGAGCTGCTCCACCGTAAAGCTCTGGCTGAACTCACCCGGATCCATATCAGTACGGATCACGGTCTTTGAGCCGAAGTTGTTTCCGAGGACATCGAGTTTTGTCTCATATGAGATCATATAGTCATCACCCATATTCCTGGCCTCTGTCCAACTGAAGGTTACAGCGTCTTTCTTTAGGTTTTCCTCAAGAAGAACAACGTCTTCCGAAGATGCCGTCAGTGTGAGGTTCTCGTCCACCGGATCGATGTCGTGATCCATCGGATTCCATTGGCAGGACATAGCGACCGCCGCGACGGCAAGCATTGACAATGCCTTATTCATATATTTCATAACTATCATCAATTAATTAAAAATATAATCCATTAATATCCTGGGTTCTGAGGGAACTCGCTGCCTCTGTTGGCATCGAGGATCTCCTGAGGGACAGGCCAAAGGGTGAAGTGCTCGTCAAACTGATCCGCGATTGTAGGATTGTACTTCTTCACACGGGCGACAAACACATCGGCGCCCATTCTCTCAAGGGTGAACCGGCGGCTCTCCTCGCCGACCATCTCACGGATGCGCTCGTTAAGAAGCTCGTCCACAGTTACTTCCGAAGCATCAAGATTTCTCACCTTGGCTCTCTTTCTGATGACGTTGAGAGCATCGGCGGCCTTCTGCGTGTCACCCATTCCAAGATAAGCCTCGGCAAGGTGAAGGTAAGTCTCACCGAGACGACACTTCATACGATCTTTGTACGAACCGGTAAGCTGGAGGTTGTCCTCCTTTCCGAAGAAGAACTTGGTGAGCGCCGGGAAGAGCTGGCCTGTTGCCCAAGTCTTGTCGGTGATCTCACACTTCTTGCCGAGGGACGCTGTGATGAGAGGGTTGTTGTAGTACCAGTCTCTCTTTATGCTATACTTTGAGTTACGCATATCCCCATCCTCGAAAATACCATTCTCGGACGCTCCGGACACAGCGCAGTCATCAAGTGTGGCGCTGGTGTTCTTCGTGCCGATCCACCATTTCATTGGAGATATTTGCGCGAGTCCTCGTCCGCCAAGCGAGTCCGCAAGCGCGAAACCATTGATGGCGAAGTACTGCGGGTTCCACGCGCGGCGCGTCCAATCATCAGAGTTGGTGCCGCCGCCGACCGTCTTGTACTCAAACTGCATCACCCAGATACTCTCGGTGTTGCCGCTTGTGCGGTTCTGATTGTTCTCAAGGAACATATCACTGAAAGCGTCACCTTTCTCATTCTTGCTCGAACCGAAACGGGCGGTGTTGAGTGCGAAGTACTTGCTGTCGATAACCTTGTTGGCGCACTTGGCGGCCTCCTCGAAACAAGTCTTGTCATTTGTCAGGTGTCCCTGGAAGTTGTACATCTCGCTGAGGAGGTGATAGGCGGCCCAGCAAGTAAGCTTGCCGGTCTTAACCTTGTCCGGATCCGTCGGAAGATTCTCCGCGGCATAGGTGAAATCATCTATGATATGCTTGAGGACTTCCTCCTTAGGATCCCTTGTGAAAGAGAGCTTGAAAGGATTCTCGATGGTCTCCACCCACGGAACGTCACCATAAAGATAGACAAGTGACCTGTAGGCATAAGCGCGGAAGAATCTCGCGGTGGCGATAGCGATCCGCTTGTCCTCAGGATAGTCCCAGTTGGTGTTCTTCTCCGCATAGATAAGGATCTCGTTGGCGGAAGCGATGAGGTTGTAGGACCAGTTCCAATAAGATCTCACGAAACGGGTCGCCGATGTGAGCGTAAGGTCCGCGAACGGAGTAAGGGAACCATCCTTGGCACCGTTCTGGTCAACGATGTCTGTGGCGATCTGGAGGACCTCATAGGCGCAGGCCGCACCGTGCATATAAGCCCCGCTCTCACCCCAGGTGTTGTACTCTGAACGGGCGATGGAATACAAACCGTTGCATCCGGTCTCGAATCCCATTGAACTTGTGTATGTGTTGTCCGGAGCGAGAGAGCTCTTGAGATCCTCATCAAGAAATCCGCTGCATGAAGCCAGAGCCGTCACTGCTACGGCGGCGAGGCCGGACTTTAATATATTCGTTTTCATATTTCTGATAATATTCATATTAGAATGTAACTGTAAGTCCAAACATATAAGAACGAGCTGTCGGGTATGACGCGAACCAAGTGTTGTCATAGTTGAGCATCTGGCGCATATTGGAGATGACACCCACATTGTTGACACTGACATTCACATCGACAGCGCTGAGGTGAAGCAACTTCGTTGCCTTCTTAGGAATCTTGTAGCCGAGGGTCACATTCTTGAGTGAGACGTAGCTCATCTTCTTGTAGAATCCATGGCTGAATCTGTTCACGTAGCCAGGAGACGTGTACTCCGCGTCAGGTGTTTCCGGAGTCCAGTATTTAGCTCCGTGAATATAGTTGCCCGAACCGAATGCCCACGAACCGATGTTGGCCACATTGTCGGTCATCCAGGTACCGAACTTGCCGTTGAGGAGGAACGAGAGATAAAAATCCTTGTACTGGAATCTGTTGCCCATCGACATCGTGAAGCTCGGCCTTGTGCTTCCGATGATGACACGGTCGTCCGTGGAGATGACACCGTCGCCGTTGGCATCGTAAAGTTTGGCGTCGCCAGGCTGCGCGCCGGTCTGGTGCACCTTTGTGTTGCCATCATCGTCAGTGAATGTGAACTCGTCACCTTCCTGCCAGAGACCCACAATCCTGTAGTCATAGTAAACCGAAAGCGGCTTGCCGATGAACCATTTGTTGTTCACGTCATCCAGCCCGTCACCGCGGAGCTCGACGATCTTGTCCCTGTTGAGGAAGAAGCTGAAGTCTGTGTTCCATGTGAAATTCTGCTTTCTGATATTGACAGTGTTCAATGAAAGCTCGACACCCTTGTTCTGTGTCTCGCCGACATTGTCCCAGATCTTGTTGTATCCGTTCATTATCGGAACGGTACGAGTCATAAGAAGATCCTTGGTGTTGGAGCTGTAGGCATCAATGGAGCCACCGAGCCTTCCGCGGAAGAACAGGAAGTCGAAACCAAGGTTGGCCGTGTAAGTGGTCTCCCATTTGAGGTTCGGGTTACCGATACCATCTGAAGGAAGGTAAGCGGAATTCACCGCTGACGAACCGTCACCGTAGATGTACTTCACACCGTTGGTCGCATAGAGACGGTCAAGTGTCTGGTATCTGGAGATGGCGTTGTTACCATTGGCTCCATAGGAGAGACGGACCTTGAGCATATCGACCTTGTCAGTGTTGTCCTTGATGAAGCTCTCCTCTGACATATTCCACGCCACCGCGGCCGAAGGGAAGAAGCCGAACTTGTTGTTGGCTCCGAACACTGAGGCACCATCGGCGCGGCCTGTCAAGGTGACGAGATATTTGCCGGCGTAGCTGTAATTGAGACGGAGCATGTATGACATCATACTCTCCTTCCAGTAGCCGGAACCGATGGTGACATTCTTCTCTGCACCGTCCATCTTGTAGAAGCTGGAGTCATCGTTGACGAAGCATTCGCCGTTCTGCGAGGCTGAGATGTTGGACTTCTCCTGGACAGAGAACAGTCCTGTTGCGTCAAAATGATGTTTGCCGAAAGTCCTGTCGTACTTGAGGATGTTCTCCCAAGTGTAGTCTGTAGTGTGGCTGTTGCTGATAGAGGCCTTTCCGTCAACTTTCTTACCTGTGACGGTGTTGCGGCCGTAATATGTGCCGGTGAAGCTGTTGCGGTAGTTGTAACCGAACTGAGACTTGAACGTAAGGCCTTTCACAGGCAGTTTGACTTCTACGAAACCATTTAGAAGGATATTGCGGCCGGTGCTCTTCTGGTCAGCATTGACATCCTTCATTGGGTTGGGAAGGTTGCTGTAGTCCATCGGCTCCTCATAGTAAGCACCGGTCTCGTCCTTATAAATACCGTAAGGAGACTGCTTGATCGCGTGCTCAAGATTAGGGGTCACTCCACCGGACTCACGGTTCACGAACTGCGTGGTGATACCGACTGTAAGCCAGTCGTTAAGCACCTGGTTGATGTTCGCGTAAGCGCTCACACGGTCATAGTTGGAATTGTACACCACTCCAGGGTTGTGCAGATAGGAGACGGAGGCCATATACTGAGTCTTCTCGGTACCGCCCGAGAATGACAGTTGGTGATCCATATTGAACACCGTGCGGAAAACATAGTCCTGCCAGTCATTGGTGATTCCGAGAGCGTAGTTCTGCTTCTCCGAAGCGCTGATGACCTGTCCCGCAAGCGGATCGAGATCTTCACCGGTAAGCTGCTTGGTGCCCAGACGGCCCATATCCTGCTTGAAGCGGATGTACTCGTTAGGCCCCATAACCTGGATTCTCTGCATAGGCTGAGAGACACTGAGACGGGTCTTGTATGTAACCGACATCGTGCCTTCCTTGCCTTTCTTTGTCTGGATAAGGATGACACCGTTGGAACCACGGGAACCATAAATCGCAACGGAGGAGGCATCCTTGAGGACGGTTATGCTCTCGACTATGTCCGGATCGATGTCCGCGAGACCTCCCTCGTAAGGAATCCCGTCGAGGACGACCAAAGGGCTGTTAGTGGCTGACAACGAATTCTGTCCACGGATAAGGAGAGACTGGTTGGATCCAGGAGCCTCGGATGATGTAGTGATGGTCAGACCGGCGACCTGACCTGAGATGCGGTCCATAAGGTTGCCGGTGGAAACCATACCGAGAGTTTCCTGATTTACCACTGACAGACCTCCCGTGAGGTCTTTCATCTTCTGTGAGCCATAGCCGATGACCACGGCGTCGTCCAGATTGAAGGAGTCAAGCACAAGCTTGACATTGATGACGGAAGTATTCCCGACGACAACTTCTTGCTCCTTGTAGCCAAGGCAAGAGTAAACAAGCGCCGAAGATGTCTGAGCACCGATGCTGTAGGATCCGTTGTCATCCGTGACAGTCGCGTCCTTTGTGCTGCCGCTCTTCACATAAACAACGACTCCGGACAAAGGAGTGCCGCTCTCATCGACGACATGTCCGCTGATTCTCAGATTTTTGTTTTGGGCGGACGCACTGAATGACATCGCCGTCACAAAACCGAGAGCCGCCAATAAGGCTGTTCTGATTACTTTGATCATAATCGAAAATAGTTTTTGTTATTAATCAGTTATTTAACTATTGATATATTCTTACCTGATGGTCACCTTGGCGACTTTCAGCCAGCCGTCCTTCGTAAGGGACGCGGTGTCAACCGCCATATTCAGACCCGGGATATTGCCTTTTTCCGTGTCGGATATCGCGACTGCCCAGCTGTAGTTTCCCGGAGCCACCCCTTCAAGCGAGACATGAAGACTGTAACCGGCAGGCTTGTTCCGCATCCAATCAGAAGGCTCCGCCTTGGTGTCAACGAATATCCTGACGACAGTCCCATCCTCGGCGATAAGGGCGAAAGAAGGTTTGAACCTATGGTTCCACTGCCTGATGTTGTTAGGACAGTAACCCCATCCCATATTTTCCCAAGTATGTGTCAATGTCAAGGTCTCCCCGGTTCTTGCCTCACAAGGTACCACAACTTGAGTGGGATAAAGCCTGTATCCGCCGTGACGGATGAACCTCTCCACCAGATCGATGTTCTGGAACCAGGACTCAGTCTCGTTCCCCACACGGAAGTCCATCATATTCACGCACGCCTCCTCGGCCGCTTCCATTTCCCCTCTCCGGACATCCTCAGGATGTCCTTCGCGGTACTTTCCTGACGGGTCGATCCAATAGCGGTGATGAGCGCCGGTGATCCATCCGCCCTCCATTATGATCGGGACCTTGAATTTCCATTTGGCAGCGAACGCTTTCTCCCATTCCTTGTAATATCCTGTCATCCCGAAGGCATCGTGACGAAGGCTGTAACCTTTTGAGATGGCGCTCTCAAGCATTCCCTCAGAATCCGGATCAGGATCGTCTTCCCAACCGTTGACAGTCTCCTCGGCAAGCACCCTATGGTAGTTCATCACAAGAGGTACTTCCTTGAAACTCCGGGAATATAGATCCGTGATCCACTCATACACAGGAATCTTATTTTTATTGTCGAGGTATTTCATTGAATGGGCCTCACCCCATTTCCCGAGACCGTAGGCATCAATGAAGTCAACCTCATCAAATGAATCAAACCTTGAAGCGAAAGCCTTTATGAACTTTGAATATTTCTCCTGAAAGACCGGATCATCAGGGTACGGAGTGTACACCTCCTTGTCGCCAAGTTTTGACGCGAAAGCCTTGGCGCCTGCATCAAGCACATACTTCGGAGTGTTCTGTCCTTGGTCACGGCCATCCACTACGATGCGGAAAGCAAGACGAAGTCCTCTATTACGAACCTCTGTCAGAAGCCTGTTAAGACGAGAGTCAGGATCATTCCAGAAATATTTCCCTTCCTCGGGTTCCATTGAGGCCCAACCGGTACGGATGTAGGCCGTGCCGCACCAGTCTGTGACCCTCACCTTTCCACCAGGTACAACTGCCGGAAACTCATCATAGCGCTGAGTCTTGCCGAAATCCGAATCCCAGTTCCTTCCCATATACATAACCCAACCGTTAAGAGGGTTCTTTATGATGGAGACAGTGTCTGGAGCGATGTTGACCACCTGATACTCCGGAGCGCCAAGCATGACAGCCGCTCTAAGAGGAAGATCAGCTGATGACGGCCCAACAAGAATCTCAAATTCACCAGGTTCGATGACGAAAGACCTTGATTTCACATCGTAGAACGAGAACGCCTCAGCCCCAAGGGAAACAGTCATCCTGACTGACTTTCCAGCAGGAATGAATATCTTCTCGTATCCCTTGAGTTCCTTAGCCGGCCTTGTCACAGACGCGATCTTGTCATTGACATAGACCTGCGCGGTCTCATAAGCCCCGACTTTTCCAGTGTTGGCCACAGTGAAAGAGACAAGCACACTGCCACTTGAAAGTTTCTCTACGTTAATGTCGGAATATTTGAATGACGTGTACGAAAGGCCATATCCGAACGGATAGCGTGGAGCCACCCCGTTTCTGTCATACCCCCTGTAACCGCAAAAGATTCCTTCACGGTACTCTATCCTTTTGAACGGAGTGTTCTGCGTCTTCACAGGTGTGTTGTCATAGTACGAGCCGTACACAGGATTGTCCTCCCATCTGTTCTCGATCGAGATCGGAAGCTTGCCGCTCGGCGAGATTTTTCCGGATATGATCTCAGCTATGGCCGTTCCGCCTTCTTGGCCGGTGTACCAGGCATAAAGGACTGCCTCCACACCTTCGCTCCAGCCGTTGAAGTCAACACCGCCCCCGGCGTTCAGCACCACACTCACGTGAGGATGCGCGTCCGTAAGCCTTGTGATCAAGGTTTTCTGCTCGGCTGGCAAACTGAACGGTCTGTCAAAGCCTTCACCTTCAACGTCGCTGTTGAATCCACCGCAATAGATGACACGTTCGGCCTTGGCCACTGCCGCATTCAGCATCGCCTCATTAAAGAGTCCGATCTTCAAACGGGCGGTGGCGTCGGAAATATTATCGTAAAACTCGAAGCGGATCCGATAGGTCTTTCCCTTCTCGATGTTGTGAAAAGCCGTCCTTGACGACAACGAGTGATTTCCCCAATCCCCTGCCAGAAGTTGATCGTTGACAAACAGACGGTAACCATCGTCTCCAGACAATTTGAAACGGAGCGTACCTGTCTTCGAAGCGGTATAGGTTCCTTCCCAGCGGGCAGAGAACCCGTCTTCCGGAAGCCCTTCGGCCGGTGATTTCCGTCCCCAATCGAAATTCACGGAAGCGTCCGTCCTCACCAGCACCGGTTTTCCAGACAAGGTCTTGTTGTCGTAATACTCGGCCCTGAACCCAGAGCGTCCGTTATCGTCCAAAGGATGAACATCCGAAAAAATGTCAACATAAAGTTCCTCATCTGAAAGGACTTGCACATATTTCTCACCGAACTGTCTTTTGATGCCGTCAGCGATGGTGACAGTATGGAATGGTGTCACAAAGCCGCTTCCTCCACCAGTAGTGGTGACACAGGCGTTAGGGCCAAGGACAAGAATCCTATCTTTTTTCTTTCCGTAAGGGAGTTCGGAATTTCTGTTCTCAAGCATAACCACACCTTCCCTCGCAAGGTCAAGCGCGACAGCCGCGTTCTCCGGATTGTCTTTTTCTATGCTTTCATCCAGAACAGGCTTGTCAAGGAGACCGAAACGATTCAGTGTGGACAAGATATTGTACACCTTTCTGTCAATGGTTTTCTCAGAGATGACTCCCGACTTTATAAGAGGGATGATTCTTTCCTTTGTGAAGTACACCCCTTTTGGACATTCGAGATCAAGCCCTCCATTGACGGCGCCTGATGTGGAATACACTGATGTCCAGTCTGACATCAGGATTCCGTCAAACCCCCACATATTGCGAAGCACCTCAATGTTCATATAAGCGTTCTCGGTCGCGTGAACCCCGAAAACAGGGTTATAGCTGTCCATCACAGCCCCGACACGGGCTTTCTCGACAGCCTTCCGGAAAGCCGGAAAGTATATCTCGTGGAGGGTTCTCTCATCCACATCCGAACTTGCGTGGTGACGGCTCCATTCCTGGTTGTTGGCCGCGAAATGCTTGACAGTGGCGATCACGCCTTCCGCCTGCACTCCTTCAATATAATGTTCCGCCACCTCAGAGGCCAGGTAAGGATCCTCACCGAAATATTCAAAGTTTCTGCCGTTCATCGGTGCTCTGTAGATGTTTACACCGGGTCCAAGGAGGATAGCCACTCCTCTGGCCTTGGCATCCTTTCCAAGTCCGTGTCCGAGCCTTTCGGCAAGTTCTCTGTTCCAAGTGGCGGCCGTAAGTATTCCGGACGGATAAAGGGTGCTGGTGGTATTATTGCGTATGCCCTGAGGACCGTCCGCCATTCGTATTTCCGGAATTCCAAGCCTGTCCACACCACGCAGAACAAAGGATGTGGCCGCACCGATGTAATCACACTTCTCTTCAAGAGTCATTTTCGACACCAACTCCCAAGCCCGGGCATCGCCCTTTTCAGGTTCCGCCATATTATACACATTGTCACCACCGTTCGAAACGGCAGACAGAAAAAGAAGTGGAAGTGTCAGTAAAAACGTTACTATCATAAAAGTCTATGTGGTTAAAAAATCCGTCGGCAAAATTATAACTTCCGGAACATATTGCTGGCCGTTTTTATACACAAATGGTTCGTTTTTGTACAACCATTTAATAATAAATCACTTACTAAAGACAAAATAATCACCGTAATCCTCCACGAGACACCGTATTTTTTGGACATTTCAAGACAAGTTGTATATTTGTATCAAGTTAGTCGGCCACATAAAAGAGTCTCTCATAGAGGTCTTGGCTTTGATGCGGTGACCGCAAAAAACTAAGAGGAATGAATAACAGCAACACATCTCTCATCATCAAGGCTGTCGCCTTGCTGGCGGCGGGAACACTTACAGCCAACATCGCTTTGGCGCAGGGAAAAGCCAACGCAACCACTTCCGTCAATACTGTGGTGGACACGACCCATCCGTGGTACGGGGCAAGGGTCGGGATCATCGGGGATTCGATTTCGGATCCTCAGGTGGCGAACGGACCTGAGAAGTACTACTGGTACATGGCGCGGGAAATCGGGATTGTACCTTGCGTGGTGGCACGGAATGGCCAGCAATGGAATGAGGTTCTCCCGCAAGCGAACAGACTGAAAAACGAGTACGGAGACAGCATCGATGCGATTCTCATCCTGATGGGAACCAACGACTTCAACGCAGGCGTGCCGATCGGCGAATGGTTTACAGAAGAATATGTCAAAGTGGAGGCCTCCAACGGAGAGCCGAAGTCGATGCAGACGAGAAGGCACAGGACCCCGAATTTCGACTCAAAAACATTCAAGGGAAGGATCAACATAGCGCTCGACTCCCTTAAGAACATGTACCCTCACCAGCAGATCATCCTTATGACACCGCTTCACAGGGGGTATGCCAAATTCGGCGAGACCAACATCCAGCCGGACGAGAACTACACCAACAGATGTGGGGAATATGTTGACGCGTACATCAATGCGGTTAAGGAGGCGGGAAATGTCTGGGCGGTGCCGGTGATAGACCTCAACGCCATTTCGGGAATATTCCCGCTCAACCGCTCGCAGAAGGATTATTTTCCTCGGGACAATGACAGGTTGCACCCGACAGACGATGGACACGAAAGGATGGGCAAGGCAATCATAGCCGCATTGAGAGGGCTGGCGCCGCGGTTTGAATAAAGCCATGAATTCCTTCCATCAAGCAAGCAAGGTCCTAAGTGAGATTGTCTGACTCGTTTCTGAAAAGGTGTGATTAGCAAACAACTCGTTTTCAACCCATTACGAAACGCCTCCAGTCACTATTGAAGGGCAGCGATCTGTAATTACCTGAACCACGACTAATAGCCCAACACGTATTCAAGGCGTTACAGTCGCAAACCATCAAGGAGGGCGACATACTTTTCAATGCCGTTGGAGATTTCATCCAGACGGATATATTCATTGGCAGAGTGGGAGCGTGCGGATTCGCCGGGACCTATCTTCAGGGTCGGGAAATGGCAGAGGGCCTGATTGCTGGTGGTAGGAGAGCCGAAAGGTTCCAGTCCGAGAGACAGGCCGCGGACGACAGCAGGATGATCCAGCGGAAGATGCGAGCTTCCGATTCTGGTGGAGCGCTCCTTGACCTCACAAGAGACGGAGGATTTGATCATCTCCAAGAGCTCCGGATTGGTGTACATCCCGTTCGGACGCACGTCCACGACAAAAGTGCACTTGTCCGGAACGACATTGTGCTGAGTTCCTGCGTTGATCTGCGTCACAGACATCTTGACGGCTCCGAGGAAATCCGACACACGGTCAAAACTATGATTCCTGAACCACTGAATATCCTCAATGGCCTTGTAAATCGCATTGACACCTTCATTTCTGGCGGCATGGCCACTCTTCCCGTAGGCCGTGCAGTCCAGCACCATCAACCCCCTCTCGGCAACGGCCATCCGCATCCCTGTAGGCTCGCCAATCACCCCGAAATCGACACGGCCCAACTCCGGCAGGATCAAGTCCAATCCACCTTTTCCACTCACCTCTTCCTCGGCTGTAGCGGAGAAGATCAGCCTGTACGGCTGCACTTTTAGGATGAGTCTTGAATATGTCTCAAGAAGCGCGACAAGGGAGCCGCCATCATCATTGCTTCCGAGACCGTACAGACATCCGTCCTCAATCTCTGGCGTGAAAGGGTCACGGGTGTAGCCCGAAGCCGGTCTCACAGTGTCGATGTGCGCGTTCAGCAGAACGGTCGGTCTCCCGTCCTCCGGGCCGGACTCAACCCAAAGGTTGTTGCCCGCTCTCCTGACATCGAAGCCGTTGTCTTCCATCCATCCTTCAAGAAAATCCGCAACCGTTCCTTCCTCCCGGCTTACGGAAGGGATCCGGATCATATTCATCAAAAGTTCTATAGTGTCCATAAATCTAAATCTTTATTTATTAATATTTTAGCGGATCGCCTTTAGTCATATCTCACCGAAGATAATCGTCTAAAAGGCGGTGTGACAAGTAGTTACTCGTCACCCATTGAGTATCAGCTGGTGGAGGGTAAATTATTCATCATCAGCAAAAAAGGCTCAATCCTTTAGGGCAAACCAGCCAAAGACAACAGCATTTCGATCTGAATATCAAAACATTACACCCCCACGAATAAAAGCCACTGACACCAAACGATGCAAATGTACACAAAAGCTTAGGTTTTTAGAAGTTGTCTTGATTTATTTGTTTGAAGATTCTTTCACCTCAAAGAACATTTTCAAACAAATCAAAACAACTTCTAAGTTCCAAGGCATAAACGTGTAAAAAGAAGACTGTCCCGACACCCACAAGGAACATCAGGACAGCAGCCTATGATACATTTATATTCAAAGCGTCAAACGCCGCACAGCATCCTTAGAAGCTGTTTTGAATTGTTTGTTTGAAGGTTTGAGAGTGAAAAACTTCAGGTTCGACCGATTCTTCCAAGGAGGATAGCAGTGCTATCTGACTGAAAAAGCGGGAAGAAAATGAAGATTTTTTCACCTCAAAGAACATTTCAAACAATTCAAAACAGCTCCTTAGTCGCTCATCGGGCGGATAACGAATGTGAACTCGCGCGCCGCGGCAGGAACAAGGTACGGTTTCAGCGGCAGAGTGCCCCAAGAATTGATTCCGCCAACTCCCATCTGAGCCAAGTCAAAGTTGACATAAGTGGTACCGTTGGCCCGGTCGTTCTCATGAGCCTTCGCCTTGAGGTTCAGCGAATGACGCGCCTCACCGTTCTGGGTATTGGTCTGGTTGGCACGTTTAGGCGTACCATTCTCAAGGCAGTCCAGATCCCTCATCGAGAACGGAATGGCGGAAGCGGAGAACTTCTGGCTGGCAGAGACCTCAAGACCGGTTCCGTTAGGGTCAAGGAGGCGGAAATATCTCAACCCGGTTTTTGTTCCGGATTCCTGAGTGCGCACATAGCCGTAGTGGTACTGGTCGTTGACGCTCTGCGTGTAATGGCCGACAACAGCGGCTGAGTTCCTGTCGGAGTAGTTCTCCCAAGGACCATTGCCGTAGAAATCTACGGTCGAGTAACGTCCTGGCATGGCGAACTTCATTCCGAAACGCATAAGGGCTGGAGTCTGAGCCAGCTTGCCGGCGTCCTTCATCCTCTCTGTGGCCTTTATGGAACCGTCCGGGAAGATCTCATAGAACATCTTCACGATGGCGGCGCCGTCTGCGATTGGCTCATATTCAGCGGACACAGACATCAGGCCAACGCCGTCGGTCGCCTTTTCGACAATCAAGGAGCCGGCCTTGAGTTTGTAGACCGGGTAACGCCACGCCTTGTACATCTCGCGGATCTTGCCGGAACCCATATCGTTCTCGGTCGGAGCGCGGGAGAACTCCGGAGTCAAAGGCTCGGAAAGCATCTGGACACCGTCAACGGTGTAACCGGAGAGGAATCCGGTGGCCTTGTCGAAAGTTGCCGTCCAGTCGGCTACACGGTCAGCCATAGTGCCCGCGAAGGAGAAGGAGCCTGAGAACACATACGCATCGGCTGTCTCGCTCTGAACCAAGGTCCTGCCGTCAACCGAAGCGGAACCGGCCTTGAAGGCGGCATCAGACTTTTCGTTCAGCATAATCTGGTCGTATGCCACCTCGGAACCGGCAGTAAGCACACCGTCAGCGGTCTTGAGGACGTAAGAGACATTAAGGAATATGTCAGCGTCGGCCTGCGGAATGGTCTTGAAGCCGAGATCCACGGTCTCAGTCATCTGCGGAGCGGCATTCAGGTTCTCGACGACTCCCGAGGACACGGCCTCGCCGTCAACAGTTATATTCCAAAGCATACGGTACTGGCTCAGATCCTTGAAGAAATATTCATTGAACACATTCACTCTTCCCTGCCCCGCAAGGGATGTATGAATATTCCTGTGCTGGTAGCGTACCTCATAGGCGTGAGGGTGCAGGGTTCTGTCGGCGGCTATGACACCGTTGCAGTTGAACGAGCCGTCCGAAGGGTCATATTCATTGAAATCACCTCCGAAAGCGAAGATGTGGTCGGTGCCGCCGTCCTTGGAAGGCCAACGGAGAGCCTGGTCAACAAAGTCCCAGATGAATCCGCCCTGGTAGGTAGGATACTTGCGGACGAGATCCCAATATTCCTTGAAATTACCCATGGAGTTACCCATCGCGTGGGCATATTCGCACTGGATCAATGGTCTGTCAGGGTTGCCTTTCGCGTAATCCTCACACCATTTCGGAGAGGCGTACATCGGGCAGACGATGTCTGTCTGACCGGCCATCTCAGCCCTTTCGTACTGAACCGGTCTGGTAGGATCGTTGGCTTTCATCCAGTCGTAGCAAGCGATGAAACTATCACCGAAGCCCGCCTCGTTGCCAAGGCTCCAGATGATCACCGACGGGTGATTGAAGTCCCTGCGCATCATCCTATGGTCGCGGATGAGATGGGCGGCCTTGAAATCAGCCCTATGTGCCAAGGATTCTTTTCCGTAGCCCATTCCATGAGACTCAATGTTGCCTTCGTCCACAACATAGAGACCATATTTGTCGCAGAGGGCGTACCAACGCGGGTCGTTCGGGTAATGGCAGGTGCGCACCGCGTTCATATTCAGTTCCTTCATGATGCGGATGTCCCTGATCATATCCTCTTCTGAAACCACATAGCCCTTGTCGGCGTTCATCTCGTGGCGGTCCGCACCCTTGATGAGAACAGGCTGGCCGTTGACAAGCAGCTGGCCTTTCTTGATCTCTACAGTGCGGAATCCGAAATCAATCGATGTGCTTTCCACAACATCCTTTTTGTCGGAAGCGGTCACCTTCAAGGTGTAAAGGCTCGGAATCTCCGCGCTCCAGAGTGACGGATTCTGTACGTTACCGTTCAGGACAACCTCTCCTTTGACCGGAGATGCCTCTCTGTAGGCCACCTGGTTTCCATTTTTGTCGATAACGGAGACACGTACGTTCTTCACGCCCTTGGTAACCTTAGCGTTCACGGTGAAATTTCCGTCCATGCCAGCCATGACGTTCACGTCCTCGATGCGTTCTTTCTCACGGGTGTAGACATAGACTCCGCGGGCGATTCCGCTGAGCCTCCAGAAATCCTGGTCCTCAAGGTAGGAGCCGTCGCACCAGCGGAAAATCTCAAGGGCGATGAGGTTCTCCCCAGCCTTGACGTACTTTGTGAGGTCGAAACGTGCCTCAAGCTTGCTGTCCTCGCTGTAGCCGACCATCTTTCCGTTGACCCAAACGCGCACGTTGGAGGTGGCGGAGCCGATGCAGAGGCAGATCTGTTTCCCGATCCAGGACTTATCAACATTGAAAGTCCTGCGGTACTGGCCGACATAGTTGTGCTCGGTCGGAGGGTAAGGTGGGTTGTTAGTGTAATGGCCTCTCCATGCAAAGCCGACATTCAGGTAGACCGGATCGTTGTACCCGTTAAGTTCCCACATCCCGGGAACCGGAATCGTACCCCAGTCCGCATCATTGTAGTCCACAGCCTCGAAGCCTTTGGTCCGGCCTTCGATGGTCTCGTTCCACTTGAACTTCCATACTCCGTTAAGAGTCAGAGTCTTCTGCTGGTCCGTCACAAATGTGGCCGCCATCGGCAAACGATTCTCCTCGAACACGTTAGGATCCTGCCACGGTTCCATCTTGTTGTTTTTCTCCGCCAATAGCGGTGTCGCGGCCAGAGCAGCCGCAAGAATCAGTAGTAACTTTTTCATATTCATAAAAAATGATAACTTTCTTTTCCATGTCACTCCGGTTCAAAAAAGTTCATTCTCGAAGCAGCGTCACCGCCCCGTCCATGGTTGAGGCAAGAATGTAGGTGGCGCCCCCTTCGCTCCAGACCTCCATAGGATTCACAAGCGCGATGGAAATCTTCCTCGCCCAAAGCCTGTGACCGTCCTCAGCATCGAATCCGATGATGTTGCCTTTGTCGGTCGGCATGATCACCTCGTTTCCGATGCGGACGATCGAGGTCGGAGAGATCTCATAGCCGGCGCCCGTCTCCGCACACCAATCCACCTCAAGGCTCTCAGCGTCCACGGAAGAAATTGTGTGCCACATGGATTTGCAATAAACCTTCTTTCCGTCCGGAGAGACACCCACCGCCTCCCGGGCTGATTTCTCATAATGTCGGAGTTCCTTCCCTGTCGCGGCGTCAATAGCGTAAAGCCGCCTGTCAGGAACCGCTATGAATATCTTCCCGCACGCCTTGACAGGCCACACGGCCGCCGGCGAATACATCCTCGAAGACTTCCCGCATTTCCACTCCCATTGGAGCGCGCCAGTCTGAGGATCAAGCGAATACAGCCTGTTGCCCCAAGAGCCGAACACAACCTGCTCCTTGTCCACAAACGCGCGGCACTCGATGAACCCCTGCACGTCTGAATATGTCCACACCGCCTTCCCTGTCTTCAAATCAAGCGCCCTGAAACAGCCGTCCGAAGCCCCGACATAGACTTTGTCATCGAATATCACAGGGCTGCCCAGCACGGATTTCCTTGCGGCATATTTCCAGACAGTCTTTCCATTTTTGGCGTTCAGAGCGTAGACGTTGCCGTCAGTGCAGCCAAACACAAGATACTTTCCCTGAACCGCCGGGGTTGAGAATATCTTGCCGGGGAATCTCTTCGACCATATTCGTCTGCCGTCCTTGACACTTATGCAGCGCACGTTGCCGGAAGCCGTCGTGTACCAGGCGCGCTTTCCGGTCCTGGCAAAACCAGCGACTATATTGCTGTCATCTTTGAGTTTCCAGACCTCCTTGACCGGGCTGTCGTTGTTGACATCGTAGCGCATCCACGGGTAGCTGGCCGGAAGTCCGTAGGCATCGTAGGTCACAGTGTCCTTCACCTCCGCAAGCCTCCTTGTGTACCAAGGTTCCATCTGAACCGTTGTGGAACCGTAAAGCCTTCTTTCCGAGACCGTCACGCTGTCATTCCGGATCGTGAAAACATTATAGCCCGGCTGCCTTCCCGCCGTCAGTGTCGAGCGGTCCAGAACTCCCGGCAGACCGTCATAGTCCAGCGACACGTTCCTGTGCCAGTGCCCGCCGACCTCGAAACGGGCGCCGATCCTTTTAAGCTCACGTGTCACGTCAAAATAGTTCAGTACCGATGTGTCCTGCGGGTAATGGTTCACGAATATGGTCTTTTTCCCCGGCTTGAGGCCCTTCAGCCATTCCATGCTCTCCTGAGGAATCAGCGCCGGAGCCATCCTCATGTCCGGACCGCAGTTACAGCCGATGAAGCGCCACCCCTTGCACTCGAACTCAAAGTTCTCATAGCCAAACACCTTGAGGAAAGTGTTGCAGCCGCTCTCCGACCACTTGGCGTCGTGGTTTCCGGCCACGACATAGTACTTGTACCTGAGCGAGTCCAACATCTGCTTCACAGCGGCTATCTCCTCATCGGTTCCGAAATCCGTCAGGTCGCCGCCGACCAGGACGAAATCCAGTCCGGCCAACGTGTTGACATCCTTGACGCAACGACTGATGTCGGACACGGATCCGCTTCCTTCCGCGTAATGCAGATCTGTCAGGAAAGCGAACCTGACAGGTTCATCTTGCGCGATGACCGACATAGCAGACAGGAATATGGCCGTCAACAACGCTATTGCTTTTCTCATGTTCATTTCAGCATCATTAATTATCATCATAAATGTCACCTGTCACTTCGACCAGATCAGTGACTGAATTGTACAAATTTACTTAATTATATGGAAGCCTAATTCAACTTGACAGTG
>DCCQ01000035.1:0-42625 GCA_002314195.1 Bacteroidales bacterium UBA1077
CAAGTGATTGCCCACTTGTGACTGTGTGAAAAAGGAACATAATTAGTTTCATTATGGCTGAAATTCATTATATGACCCAGGAAGGGTTGGACAAGCTGAAGAAGGACCTCGCCGACGCATTGGCGCAGCGTCCAGTGATCTCCGCGGCCATCGCGGAGGCAAGGGAAAAGGGAGACCTCTCCGAGAATGCTGAGTATGACGCCGCCCGTGATGCCCAGGGGCTTCTGGAGGTCAAGATCGCCAAACTCAAGGATCTCGTGGCCAACGCCAAGGTCATCGACGAGTCCAAGATCGGTACCGACAAGGTTCAGATCATGAACAAGGTCAAGGTGGAGAACCTTGCGGCCAAGCAGGTGATGGAATTCACCATTGTAGGCGAGACTGAGGCTGACTTCGCCCACGGCAAGCTCGCTTCGACCACCCCTATTGCCAAGGCTTTGATAGGTCACTCCAAAGGTGAGATTGTGGATGCCAAGGTGCCGTCCGGCATAATCAAGTTCAAGATTCTCGACATCACACTCTAAGACGATGGCTACGATATTCACTAAAATCGCAAAAGGGGAGATTCCTTCATTCAAGGTGGCCGAGAGCGATGAGTTCTACGCTTTTCTGGACATAAGCCCTCTTGCGAAAGGGCATACTCTTGTCATCCCGAAGAACGTTGAGGATGACTACATCTTCCATCTGGACGAGAAAACCTATGAAGGACTGTGGGCTTTTGCCCGCAAGGTGGCGATCGCCATCAAGGCCGCCGTGCCTTGCCAGAGGGTCGGTGTCTGTGTGCTGGGAATGGAGGTGCCTCACACTCATATCCATCTGGTTCCGCTCCAGACCGAGGCCGACATGGACATCAAGAAAAAACGTCTGGAGGTCTCTCCGGAGGAAAACAAGGCGATAGCCGAAGCTATATTCAATGAATATGAGAAATTGTAGAAACCTGCTTCTTGCGGCGGCCGTACTGGTGGCCGCCTCCTCGTGCTCGGACAAGGTTCAGATTAAGGGTACTCTTACCGGTGCGCCTGACACTCAAGTGATTGTAAAACAGCTCAGCGGCAACACGCTTGTGGCTATGGACACGCTCAAGACGGACGCTTCGGGAGCATATTCCTGCAAGATCGATGTCCTTAAAGGGCAGCCACAGTTCGTCTATCTTTTCAAGGGGGACACCAAGGTCGCCTCGTTGCTTCTTCAGAAGGGTGACAAGGTGAAAGTCGTTTCCGACACGCTTGGAAAGTATTCAGTGGAAGGCTCCGAGGAAAGCGAGAAGCTGCGTCAGGTCGAGGAGGATTTCGCCGCGTTCATGGACAGGTTCTCTGTTGACGCCTCATCCGGTGACAATGCCGCCGCCTCTAAGGATTACGTTGACTACTACCGTAGCCGCACCAAGTACATCATTGAGAACTCGAAGTCCCTGACGGCTATCCCCGTCTTGTACCAGAAGATCAACGATGGCTTCCCGGTGTTCAGCCAGGCGACTGACGCCATTCTGTTTCAGAATGTTTACGACTCGCTGATGACGGTCTATCCGGAGTCGAAGTACGTCGAGACTTTGAAAAAAGAGGCGGAGAGAAGATTCAACATATTCAATCTCAGCCAAAGATTCAAGGACACCAAGGAGTCGTCATATCCGGATTTGAATCTCCCTGGAGTTGACGGAGCGAAGGTCAAACTCAGCGAGGTGAACTCAAAGGCAGTCCTGGTCTATTTCTGGCAGGCCGCCGACGCCGCTCAGAAGATGTTCAACCAGGACGTGTTGATGCCGCTTTACAAGGAATATCACCCTAAGGGACTGGAAATATATTCAGTCTCCCTTGACACTGACAAGGGAGCGTGGGCGAGTGCCGTGAAGAGCCAGAACCTGCCGTGGATCAATGTCTGCGATGGTTTGGGCGCCGCTTCACAGGCCGCTGTCCTTTACAACATCAGCCGCGGTCTGCCTGTCGCCTATCTTATCGTGGACGGGAACCTCAGCCCGGATGTCATCAAGACGGACAAGGACCTGCGCAAGGCCGTCTCTTCGAAACTTTAATTTTAGGAATATGCCTGAGGCTGACCACGTTCGATTGCTGGCCAGCCTTTTTACCTTTTTATAATATGACCCGAAAAACAAGAGTAAGATTCGCGCCGTCGCCGACCGGCCCGCTGCACATGGGCGGAGTCCGCACGGCTCTCTATAACTACCTCTACGCCAAGCAGCGCGGAGGTGATTTCATCATCAGAATCGAGGACACAGACTCGCACAGATTCGTTCCCGGGGCAGAGGAATATATCATCGAGGCCCTGAACTGGTGCGGAATCATCCCTGACGAAGGCGTGGATGAGAACGGTAAGGTTGTCGAGACCCCTTCCGGGCGCCATCCTCACGCTCCTTACCGCCAGAGCCAGAGACGCGGAATCTACCGTAAGTATGCCGAGCAGTTGATCGAGAACGGTTATGCCTACTACGCCTTCGACTCATCCGAGGCACTGGAGAAGGCCCGCGCTGAGGCCGAGGCTTCCGGTCAGACATTCATCTACAACCAGGTGACCAGAATGAAGATGCGCAACTCGCTGACCCTCCCTGAGGATGAGGTCAAGAGACTGCTTGAGGAGACTTCCGACTGGACAGTACGTTTCAAGATGCCGACTGACACGGTCGTGAAGATGGACGATCTGATCCGTGGTCACATCGAGGTGAACACCGACACTCTCGACGACAAGGTCCTGTGGAAGAGAACCGACGAGCTGCCGACCTATCATCTCGCCAACATCGTGGACGATCACCTCATGGAGATCACCGAGGTCATCAGAGGAGAGGAATGGCTTCCGTCCCTGCCGCTCCACTACATGCTTTACAAAGCTTTCGGCTGGGAGGACACCATGCCTCGTTTCGCCCACCTGTCCCTGCTTCTGAAGCCGGACGGAAAGGGCAAGCTCAGCAAGCGCGACGGCGACAAACTCGGTTTCCCGGTCTTTCCTCTCAAATGGGTGAACGCCCAGGGAGAGGTCTCCAGAGGCTACCGTGAGGACGGTTACTTCCCTGAGGCGTTCGTGAATCTGTTGGCCTTCCTTGGCTGGAATCCCGGCGACGACCGCGAGATGTTCACGATGGACGATCTGATCAAGGCTTTCTCCCTCGACCGCATCGTCAAGTCCGGTGCCCGCTTCAACCCGGAGAAAGCCCGCTGGTACAACAAGGAATATCTCCGCCTGAAGTCTGACGAGGAGCTTGCCGGACTGTTTGTCCCGGTTCTTGAAGAGCACGGAATGAAGGTTGTCGAGAGCCCAGAGCGCGCCAAGGCGGCCGGTGCTGAGGTCAACGAATCGGGGGCCGATCTGAACAAGCACATATTCACAAAAGGATACGTTCAGAATGTGGTTTCGTTCATCAAGGAAAGAGCCACTTTCGTGAAGGATTTTTGGACAATCGCTTCGTATTTGTTCGTCTCTCCGCAGGATTTCGAGAAGTACGGAATCAAGGCCGGAGCCGCTGTGGAGCCGCAGAACAATGATCCTCGCCGTCAGGCAGACCCTCGCGCGAAAGTCTATGACGATGCAGCCACCGCACCGTTCCTCGCCAAGGACGTTGACAAGTTTTGGAAGCCTGAGATCGCTGAATATGTCGCCAAGGTTGCTTCATTCGTGGGTGAATATGCCGGAGAATGGTCAGTCCCAGCCTTCGAAAAGGCTCTTGAGGACTTCATCCGAGGCAACGAATGGCCGATGGGCAAGGTGATGAACGCCACCCGTCTGGCTCTCGCCGGCGCCGCCAGCGGCCTGGGAATCGCGGACATTATCGTCCGCATCGGCAAGTCCGAGACCCTCGCCCGCATCGCCTACGCCACCTCCCGTCTGGCGTAATGCCAAGGCATTCAGACATGGTTCAGTCAAAGCAGTCATTCTCCCTCAATGAGGGAGAATTTCGTGTGTTTTCTTCCCTCAATGAGGGAAATTTACTATCTTTGTGCGGAATCTAAACAAATTCATGCCGTTATGATTGACACACAACTTAATGAATATATGATGGAGATGTTGCGGAAAACTCCAACGGGGTTTCATAGGTATCTTTATCAGGATATTCCCTGGGAGGCGCAGCTTGTCGGAATCACGGGGGCGAGAGGAATCGGAAAGTCCACGATGATAAGACAGTATATTATTGAAAATCAAGATAAAGGACGATTTCTTTATGTCTCAGCTGACCACACATATTTCGCTGACCATAGACTATCCGATTTTGCGGACGAGTTTGTCAAGGATAGGGGAACACATCTGTTCATCGATGAGGTCCATAAGTATAGTGATTGGTCACGGGAACTGAAGCAGATTTATGATGTTCATTCGGATTTGCATGTGGTGTTCACCGGTTCTTCTATTTTGGATATCGAGGACGGTGCCGCTGATCTGAGCCGTCGCGCACTTGTCTATCCTATGAGCGGACTTTCGTTCAGAGAGTATCTGAAACTCTTCCACAGAATTGACACACCAACATATTCATTGGATGAGATACTTGCCGGAAAGGGAGAGATTCCATGTGTCGAGCATCCGTTGCCATATTTCCGTGAATATTTGAAGAAAGGTTATTATCCTTTTTCGGGTGAGATAGGATTCGAGATGCGTTTGCAGCAGGTTGTGTCGCGGACGATTGAGTCGGACATCGCACAACACGCCAACCTTAAGGCTTCCACCGCACGAAAGTTGAAGAAGATGCTTGCCATCATAGCTTCGTTGGCACCTTACAAGCCGAGCATGGAGAAATTGGCGGTGGAGATAGGAGTGAGCAAGAACAATGTTCCTGAATATCTGGCATATTTGGAAAAGACTGGTCTTATCGGCCAGCTGAGAGATGATACAGGGGGACTTCGTGGACTTGGCAAAGTTGAGAAAGTCTATATCGATAATCCGAATCTGATGTATGCTCTGTCCGGAAGCTCTGTTGACATCGGCAATGTCCGGGAGACATTTTTCTATAGTCAGACGAAGGTCCGTAACGAGGTCATCTCGTCAAAAGAATCTGATTTCGTAATCGGTAAAAACATCTTTGAGATAGGTGGCCGAAAAAAAGGCCAAAAACAGATAGAGGGAATAAATGGAGGCATAGTCGTGAAAGATGACATTGAATATGCCAACGGCAATGTCATCCCTCTCTGGCACTTTGGACTCAACTATTAGAAGTCGTTTTGTCCAATAATATTTGTGTAATGGATAAAAAATGCCATTTTTATCCACTTCGAGCGATTAATTGAATAGATTGTGCGTCAGGTAGTAGTGGAAACCTTGCGTAATTTATTCACTGATGAGGTAAATTTGTAGAAGTATAAATATTTGATTTATGGCAAAAGGTTTGCTATTCTGAAAGCGTTCACGGATATTTCTGTCATAATTCCTGAGGTGGGACGCTATATCGCCAGAAAGGCTACATTGGCGCTAAGATATTCATTGGATGAGTTCGTGCCGCTTCTGATGAGGATTATCCCTGCGATTAAACTGTTGGGTGTCAAAGTGTTCCTCCCTAAGTCACTGGAGAGTCTCATAAGGCCGAAGCCAACGCTGAAACTGAAGAAGAAAGTGAACAGCTCGCTGACCGTACTGGCAGGGCTCCGATGTTCTATCACGGTGGGTGCTCGGTCAAACAGCGCAACGAGAAGGTGTCCCGTTTCCAGAACGGAAAGGAGGACAAGATATTCATCCTGTCATTGAAGGCTGCCGGGACCGGTCTGAACCTGACAGCCGCCTGTACGTGATCCATTTCGACCTTTGGTGGAATCCTGCCGTGGAGGCACAGGCCACGGACCGTGCCTACCGCATCGGCCAGAACAAGAACGTGATGGTACACCGTTTCATCACCAAGGACACCTTCGAGGAAAGGATAGATGATATGATCCAGCGCAAGAAGCACCTTGCCGAGATGACAGTCTCCACCGGCGAGGGCTGGATAGGCAAACTCAGCAACAAGGAACTTCACGACATATTCGGGTAGTCCATTCGGCCGTGCAATCTATCCCTGTTCCTTTTCCGAACGGTCCGCGCGCTTGATCGCCGGCACACGTTCAAGTTCGGCGATGTTCTGGCCGTGCTCGACGGCCAGGGCCGGTTTCCTGTCTGGATCGAAATGGAACCGCTTGACGTTGTCGGAAGTGTTGTACCCGATGATTTTCACCTTGCCGGTGAAATTGATATCATCCTCAGGCTCAGGAAGGGGCTGCCTTTCGAACTTGAAGTCTTTGCCGATTAGGATCATATTGCCGAGATCGGCCTTGGCTATCTTTCTCAGATCATTGACCTTGAATCCGGTGGCGATTGCTGTGATCTGAATCTTGTCCCCGATGTCGGGATCTGTCATCCAGACGAGACCGGTCTTGAACTTCTTGACATTACCAGTATATTCAGCGATCTTGCTGTTGATGTCGGAAAGGTCGTCCATCGTGAGTCCGTTGTCATTCTTCCCGCAGGTGATGTTTATGAGCAGGCTCTTCGCTGTCTTCAGGTCGAAGTCGTTCAGAAGTGGGGACTGGAGCGCACCTTTCACCGCATCGTCAATCCTGTTCTTTCCTGTGCCGGTGCCGCAACCCATCAGGGCCATCCCGCTGTTCAGCATCATGGTCTTGATGTCCTCGAAATCCACATTGATGTGACCTTCGCGGCTGATGATCTCCACGATGCCTTTGACGGCGGTCGAGAGGACCTCGTCCGCCTTCGGGAATGCCTCGTGCACAAGAAGGCTGCCGAAGAAATCGTAGAGTTTCTCGTTGTTGATGATCAGAAGGCTGTCCACGTTCTTCACCAGCTCGTGGATGCCGTCGATGGCGCGTGACATCGCGTTCTCCCCCTCGTTCTCAAACGGCAGAGTGACCACGCCGACGGTAAGAATGCCCTTGTCCTTTGCCATCTTGGCGATGATGGGCGCGGCTCCTGTACCTGTGCCTCCGCCCATGCCGGCGGTGATGAAAAGCATCTGCGTGTCGTCCCCGAGCACCACCTTCTCGATCTGGTCTTGGGCTTCAAGCGCGGCGTTACGACCTTTGGTCGGATCGGTTCCGGCTCCAAGGGCGTTCTTGCCGATGTGGATCTTGGTCGGGACAGGACTTCCGTCAAGTGCCTGGCTGTCAGTGTTGCAGACGATGAAACTGCAACCTTCCACCTTTTCCCTGAACATGTGGTTCACGGCGTTGCAGCCACCTCCACCCACGCCGATGACCTTGATCATCGACTGAATAGGTGTCATGGCAGGGCTGGTTTCAGCCAGATCTATGTCAAAATTAGCAATAATGTCTCCCATAACCTTCTGTTCGTTAAACCTCCTCATTGTTCATTTCGTCGTACAATCCTCCGACGGTCTCGCCGACCTTGCCGAGAATATGCTTTGTCCAAGTGAAATTGAACAGCCTGCGCCGTTCCTTCTTTTCCATTTTCTCCTTGCGTTTCTTCTCCTCATATTCCTTGACCTCTTCGTCCGAAGGCTTGTCGAACACTCCGGGACCATCCTCCTCGTCCAGCCCGGCCGCTACGGAAGTCTCTATCGCATGATGTCTGGTCGGGGAATATGGATCATATTCCGCCTCAGGGATTTTATCGTGTGGCTCTTCCCTTGTGACGGTGTCAGTACCCGCTGTGGCATTCTCTTCCTTTGGCGCGGTCTCATCCTGCTCATGTCTGATTACCTCCTGCCCCTGTGCGGCCGCTTCATGTTCCTGCCCAGCGACCTCGGACCCTTTTGTGCCGGCGGTCACGACATTCTCCGGGGCTGCCGGTCTGGCAATCATGGCCGTCACATCGTTGACGCAGTTCAATGATCGGTCGCCTTTCGCCGACAGTATCATGCCCATGGAAGTCGCTGCGCTTGCTTCGCTTGCCTCGGCGCAACCCTCGCAGGAAAAGAACCTCCTCGGTCTGCCGATTTTCACTGAATATCCTGACAGAGCCTTGATGTAGTTCGCGCAGTTCACCAGCTCCGCTCCTCCTCCTGTCACGACAACGCCGGCTCTGAGTATATCCTCGGAAGCGTAGCCGCTTTCCTGAATCTTGAACAGAAGGGCCTCGATGATTTCCTTCATCCTTGCCGTGATGATCTCGGAGATGTATTTCACCGAAACCTGCGCGGTGGCGTTTCCGTCCTCGTCCACAATCTGGATTGTCTTTTCTCCGAGCGAGGACAGTTTGTTAGGCATGCACGCCCCGTATGCCTTCTTGATGTTCTCCGCAAGTTCGAAGGAGAAGTTGCACTCGGACTTTATGTCGTTCGTCACGCTGTTCCCTCCGAAAGGAATGGCGGCGTAGAACCGCATGATCTTGTCTTTGAATATTGTCACGGAACTTACCCCGGCCCCGATGTCGATCAGCGCCACACCGTTTTCCATCTGCTCGGATTTGAGGACGGCCCGTGCGGTGATGCCAGGAGTGAAATATTTCTTGGCGATGGCTATCCCGAGATCATGGAAGACATTGTCGATGTTAGAGGAATATCTCCGGTTCCCGATGAACACCTTGAAATTGCCTTCGAGCGTCTCGGCGGCCATGCCAACGATGTCGTTCTCAGGCTCGCTGAAACTATCCTCTGTCGAGAAAGACTGGGCCACGGCTCCATAGATCACCTCTTTGGCGGAATCTTCCAGCGGGTATGATTCCAGTGCCTTGGATTTCAGCTCTTTGATTTCGTTTTCCTGGATCAGGTCATCTGGGTCGGGCCGGTCAATGCTCGCTGATGCCGTCTCCTGGCGCACGTACCAGCGTGGCAATCCGACGACAACTTGCTGGATCTTGATTCTTAGAGCCTGCTGCGCCTCGCTGACTGCCATCCTCAGCACGGATTTGACTTTCCCGGGATTGAGGACATAACTGTAGCTTATGCCAAGCGAGGGTGACTCCTTGTAATAGACCACCTCCACATTCTGACTCTGGATCCTGGCAACACAGACGGCCAGCTTTGATGTGCCCAGATCAACGGATGCTATGTATCTCTCTTCCATATTCACTTACTCTATTTTCTGCAGACAATCTGTCCGTTGTACTTAACATTCACTGTCGAATAGGATCCGGCTCCCTTGTGAGGCAGGATCGATGTGTAGTAGCGGCTGATCAGGTCGAACTTCCTCCCGAAGTCCTCGGGAAGGCCGAAGATGAACCGCTCTTTCCCCTCCCGAGGAATCATGACCAGATCGCCGTTCTCCCTGACCGTTATCTGGCAGATGTTTTCCGCCCATATTCCGGAATTCTGCATATAGTTGACCATGGCGATCACTCCGGCCAGCCATTTTCTTTCGGGTTCGGTCTTTGGCTCACCCTTGTAGCCTCTCTCGATGTTGAGCGGAACCGCGCCGTCGATGACAGGCACCATCGACGTGTAGTTGCGCTGGAGAGGAAACAGAAATCCTCTCTCGTCGGCGTAGTAGCCGTTGTTGTCCTTCTGGAACCTCACCACAGGTTCCCTCTGGCGGATTCTGACATTAAGGTAGCCGTCAGGAGTGGTGTAGGCTTCCGCCTTGAGGATGGCGCTTTTGTTGTCCAGGATGCCCTCGACTTTCTGAAGGTCAACACTGTCGAGCCGCTGTCCGATGTAGGCGCCGTAGCCCTTGTCCAGATAGCCTTCCACATCCTTGGCGGTCACGAAGTTGAAATCATCCGTGAACTCCACCTTGACACCGGCGCATGTGAGTTGGCCGACCCGCCTCTCGTTCATCCCGTGGATGGCGAGGCAGACCAGAGCGAGCGCGCAGAACGCCGCGGCGGCGAGGCTTATCCTGAGACCTTTTTTCATTTCTTCAATCTCTCCTCAAGCAGGTTTGTTATCGGGACTATGAACCTGTCGATGTTGCCGGCACCGAAGGTCGCCAGAACATCAATCGGCTCATTCTCAAGGTATGCCATCAATTCCTCTTTTTTCAGAAGCACTTTCTCGGGGGCGGTCACCTTGTCGAATATGATTTCGGAAGTGACTCCCGGGATAGGCTCCTCCCTTGCCGGATAGATGTCCAACAGAATCAGTTTGTCCACCTTGCTCAAAGCGGCTGCGAAATCATCGGCGAAATCCCTCGTCCTGGTGAAAAGATGCGGCTGGAATATTGCCGTGATCTTTCTGCCCGGGAATATCCCCCTCATGGAAGATATAGCCGAGGCCAGTTCCTTTGGATGATGGGCGTAGTCATCGATGTAGGACAGGCTTGGGGTGTTGAGGTGCACCTCAAGTCTGCGCTTCACTCCTGAATATGTCCCTATGGCTTCCTTGATGGCCTCCGGGGCGACCCCGTGACAGAGGCAGATGGCCGCGGCGGCCACGCTGTTCTCCACATTGACCCACCCTGGAATGCCGACTCTGATGTTTTCGATCACACCTCCAGGATAAACCAGGTCGAAGATGTAATGTCCCGTCTCGTCCGGCTTGGCGTTGGCGGCATGGTAATCCGCCGAAGGATTGTCATAGCTGTAGCGCAGGATCTTGGCCTTGGTGTCGGCTGAAGTGATGTCCAGACCGTATTTCACGATCAATGTGCGGCTTACCTGGGAGGCGAAGGCTTTGAATGCTTTCTGATATTCCTCAAGTGTGCCGTAGATGTCCAGATGGTCGGCGTCCATAGCCGTGATCGCTGCGATCGCCGGATGCAGCTGGAGGAACGAACGGTCGAACTCATCAGCCTCGGCGACGATTGTAGGCGTGTGGCTGATCAGCAGATTGGTTCCGTAGTTCTTGGATATACCACCCAGAAAAGCCGAGCAGCCTTTCCCGCTTTCGGTCAGGATGTGCGCGACCAGAGTGCTGGTGGTCGTCTTTCCGTGCGTTCCCGCCACCGCCAGACAGGTCTGTCCTTCCGCCAACTCGCCGAGCATACGGGATCTCTTGACGAGTGTGTAACCATGCTCTTTGACATAGACAAGTTCCTGAAGGTCAGCCGGAATGGCCGGAGTATAGACGACAAGCGTCGATGCCACGTCCTTGGGAATATAATCCGGATCGTCCTTGTAGTGGACGTCGATCCCTTCCTTCTCAAGGGCGTGGGTCAAGTCTGAAGGAGTCCTGTCGTAGCCTGCGACCGGATACCCCTTGAATTTGTAGTACCTTGCGATGGCACTCATGCCTATGCCACCGATTCCTATGAAATAAATCTTTGAATATTTGGACATTTCTAAAGTTTGATCAATTTATAAACCTCTTCGGCGATCTTTCCCGCCGCGTCAGGCAGAGCCATCTTTCCGGCGTTCTCCTCAAGCGTGGCGATTCTGCCCGGATCCTTCAGCAGTTCCAGGGCAGTCGGGATCATCTTCTCCATAGCCTCGGAATCCTTGACGAGCACCGCCGCGTCTTTCTTTACCAGAGCCATCGCGTTGTGAGTCTGGTGATCCTCGGCCACATTAGGTGACGGAATGAATATCACGGCTTTATGCGCGGCGCATAATTCCGACACAGAACTGGCTCCGGAACGCGAGACCACAACATTCGCGGCAGCGTAGGCGAGTTCCATCCTTCCGATGAAGTCAGAGTAGTGAATATGCCGGAGTGCGTCGGGGTTCTTTTCCCTCTGCTCCTTCATGAATTCATCCACACCATGCTTATAGTATTTTCCGCACTGCCACAGCACATCCACGCCGTCCAGCCCCGGACATCCGTCCGAGATCCATTTCCTCATGCACTGGTTGAAACGGCTGCTCCCAAGACTTCCTCCCACAATGAATATGTGCTTTCTGGCAGGGTCGAGACCATATTCCTTGACTCCTTCGGCCTTCATTTCCGGAGTGGCGGGAACGATGATGCTTCTGATAGGATTTCCCGTCATGACGATTCTGTCGGCAGGGAAGAACCTTTCCATACCCTCGTAGGCGACACAGATGCACTGCACCCTGCTCCCGAGTTTCTTGTTGGTCAGCCCCGCAAACCCGTTCTGCTCCTGGATGAGAGCTGGAATATGCATTCCTGTCGCCGCCCAGAGCAGGGGAGCGCTGGCGTATCCTCCGACTCCGATGGCGACCTGAGGCTTGAACTCCTTTATGATCCTTTTTGCCTTGAGCACACTGGCGACCACTTTGAACGGCACGCAAAGGTCGTTGAGGATGTTCTTTAGGCTCAATTGCCTTTGCAGTCCGACAATCGGCAGCCCGACAATCCTGTAGCCGGCCGCGGGAACCTTCTCCATCTCCATCTTGCCCTCCGCGCCCACAAACAGGATCTCCGTCTCCGGATTCAGTTCC
Source organism: Bacteroidales bacterium UBA1077 (assembly GCA_002314195.1). Lineage (GTDB taxonomy): Bacteria > Bacteroidota > Bacteroidia > Bacteroidales > UBA932 > Cryptobacteroides. The sequence continues at coordinate 12,154 of DCCQ01000035.1, forward strand.
TTCAGTTTGTTCGCGATCGAGACGGCCGGGAAGATGTGCCCCCCGGTGCCGCCTCCGCTTATTATGACTCTCAATGCTTTATGCTCCATGATACTATTCATTGTTATGGTCATCCATCCCGTAGTCCGGGATGTCATTCTCGTGCACAGGCATGCCGCCATCATCCTCTTGCGCGGCAAAATCTTCTGTAAGTCCGCTTTCCATCCGGTCCAGATCATCCAGCCCGCCGCTGACCTCGTCCTTTATCTCCCTGTCGACCAGAGGGGCTGCCTTTGCTGCTTCCCTGTCGATTTTCCTCTTTGCCATCTTGCTGATTGACAGTATGATTCCAAACGCAAGACTGAACATCAGGAACGAGGAGTTTCCGTGACTGATCATCGGAAGGGTCTGCCCCGTGAGCGGCCCCATGTCACAGTTGATGGCGATGTGCATCATGGCCTGCCCGGTGATCAACAGCACGAGACCCGCCACCGCTGTCTTGGCGAAATGGTTGTCGCAGTTTCTGACTATGATCGAGCCTCTGGCCAAAAGGCTGATGTAGAGGATGATGATGAATATCCCACCGAGCATCCCGTACTCCTCGACCACGAAACTGAACATGTAGTCCTCGAACATGATCGGAACCACATATCTCTGCGTGCTTCGTCCCGGCCCCTTGCCGAAGAACCCGCCTTCATGGATCGCTATCTTCGCGCTGATAGGCTGTTTTACCTTGTCCAGAGCATCCTGGAACTCCTGACTGTTCTGCGGGCTCTCGCGGATGATCCTGAGATTTTCCTCAATGCCGTTCTCCGTGATCCTGTTGAGGGCCGAGTCCAGATGCGGGAACGGTTTTTTGCCGGCGTCGAAGCATGAGTTCAGTCCGATGCAGCCTGCCAGCAACACGACGGCGGCCAACCCGGGGATGATCAGTTCCCTGACACTTATCCCTCCTATAAGGATGGTGGTGAACATTATAGCCCCGATGAACAAGGTGCTGGACAGGCTGCCTACCATCAGGAACACGCAGACACTGAATATCGGGAAATAGATGTAAGTTATCTTTTTGACTATCGGTTTGTTCCAGAAAGGATACTTCTTTCCCAACAGATTGGCCAGTGTGAAACTGTCATTCCGGAATGAGTTGACTGCCCACGCCAGGTACATGATCATCGCCACCTTCACGACCTCGAAAACATGGACCTGAAAACCGAATACGGACACGATTCGCCAGGCGTGGTTGATATAGAGGGCTTTGATCGGGCCGGCGGAGATTTGAAGCGCCAGAATCGACAGCAGACCTATGGAAACCGCATAGCCCAGTTGAGAGACTATCCTGAAGAATCCAATCTTCTTGATGCAGCAGCAGAGAACAATCACTCCCAGCCCTGCCAGAGACAAGACGAGCTGCTCGCTGATGATCGCCATCCTGGTGGTGTGCTGCTGGAGAGCCAGCAGTGAGGTTGAGGAGAATATGGCCACTATGGAGAACAGGATGAGCAGGATGACAATCATCCACACAACCTTGTCTCCTTCGAGGGAATCCACGAAGTTCCAGAGAGTTTTCTTTTTCTTTGCAGCCTCGGCCATATTCATTGATCTTTTAGAGTCTTCTCACCGCTTCCTTGAACTTTTCGCCTCTGTCCTCGTAGCAGGTGAAGAGGTCGAAGCTCGCGCAGCACGGGCTGAGCAGCACTACATCTCCGGCCTCGGCGAATCCGCTGGCAGCCTTGACAGCCTCTTCGGCTGATTTTGTGTCCACGATCCTGTCTTTGCCCACAATCTCCCCGAACGCCTCGTGGAACTTGTGGTTGTCCAGACCCATGCAGACAATCGCCTTGACTTTATCCTTGACCAGAGGTTTGAGGACTTCGTAGTCGTTGCCCTTGTCGGTGCCGCCGACAATCCACACGACCGGTCTTTTCTGGCATTCGAGCGCGTACCATGCGGCGTCCACATTTGTGGCCTTGGAGTCGTTGATGTACAGCACGTCCTTGATGCTCAGCACAGGTTCGAGCCGATGTTCGATAGGCTGGAACGTGGCCAGAGACTCACGGATGGTCTTGTTGTCGATTCCCGATGCCTTCGCGGCGAGCGCGGCGGCCATCGAGTTGTAGATGTTGTGCTTGCCGCCAAGGGCGAGCTCTTTCAGGAATATGTCGCATTCATCCTCGCCGTACTTCACGACGATCTTGTCGTCCTTGAGGTACGCGCCCTGCTTGACCTCTGCCTTCTGGGTGAACGGCAAGCGTTTGGCGGAAAGGATGATCTTGTTCAGATGCTCGATGGTGATCTCGTCGTCGGAGTCGAAGATGAAGCAGTCTTCTGGCCTGAGATTCTGCGTGAGACGGAACTTTGCCTTCACGTAGTTCTCCATCTGGTAGTCGTAGCGGTCCAGATGGTCGGGTGTGATGTTGGTGATGATGGCGATGTCAGGACGGAAATCGTAGCAGTTGTCTAGCTGGAAACTGCTGATTTCCAAGACGTAATAGTCGAAGCGCTCCGTCGCCACCTGATAGGCGTAGCTCTTGCCTATGTTTCCGCCGAGGCCGACGTTGAGGCCGGCGTTCTGAAGCAGGTAGTAGATCAATGATGTGGTGGTGGTCTTTCCGTTGCTTCCTGTGATGCAGATCTTTTTCGCGGTGTCGTAGCGGCCCGCGAACTCGATCTCGGAGATGATGTGGATTCCCTTCTCCTCGATCTTCTTGATGATAGGTGCGGTGCTCGGGATTCCCGGGCTCTTGATCACCTCGTCAGCGTTCAGGATGAGGTTCTCCGTGTGGTGCCCCTCCTCGAAACTGATGTCCCATTTGCGAAGTTCGTCCGCGAAGTGTTCAGAAATCTTTCCGTAGTCGGAAAGGAACACATCGAATCCTTTCACCTTGGCCAAAACAGCGGCTCCGACCCCGCTTTCCGCGCCTCCCAAAACTACAATTCTGCTCATATTCATAAAATTATCTAATCTTCAACAGTGCCAGTGTGGTGACCGCCAGGATGACTCCGATGAGCCAGAACCTTGTCACGATCTTTGCTTCCGGGATGGCATGCTCCGGTCTGCTGATCAACGCCGGGATGCCTTCCTTTTGATAGTGGTGGTGCAGAGGCGTCATCTTGAATATCCTCCTGCCCTCACCGTATTTTTTCTTCGTGTACTTGAAGTACGTCCTCTGCATGATGACCGAAAGAGACTCCACGAGGAATATCCCGCAAAGGATCGGAAGCAGCAATTCCTTCCTCATCAGCACGGCGCTCACGCCGATTATGCCACCAATCGTGAGGCTGCCGGTGTCTCCCATGAACACTTGCGCCGGGTAGGAGTTGTACCACAGAAAGCCCATCAACGCGCCCACGAAGGCCGACATGAAGATGGCTATCTCGCCGCTCCCCGGGATGTACATTATGTTAAGATAGTCGGAATTGATCAGGTTGCCTCCCAACCATGCCAGTATGCCAAGAACGACCCCGACTATCGCACTCGTCCCCGCGGCGAGACCGTCCATTCCGTCGGTCAGGTTCGTACCGTTGGAGCAGGCCATGATCACAACCACGATCATCAGCACGTACACCGCCCATTTGCAGTACCATCCCCATCTGCCTTTGAACGGGGAAAAGCATTTGTAGTCGAATTCATGATCCTTCACGAACGGAATGGTGGTCTTTGTGCTTTTTATCACGTTCTCCATCTTCCAACCGGAGTCCTGCGCCACAAGAGTCTCGGAGTCAACATTCAGGGAACTGCTGTTGCCCTGCTCCACGACGTTCGCTACGCCTGGCCGGACCGGAACTTTCTCGCGGACGACGATGTCGTCGCTGAAGCACACCGTTAGCCCGATGACCAGTCCGAGAAGCAACTGGCAGACAAGTTTGACCTTCGGGTGCAGGCCTTCCTTGTTGTGCTTGAAGACCTTGATATAGTCGTCGGCGAAACCGAGCGCCCCACACCACACCGTGGTCAGGATAAGGAGCTGGATGTAGATGTTCCTGAGATTGCAGAACAGCAGGACCGGGACCAGTATCGCCATGATGATGATGATTCCGCCCATTGTCGGCGTGCCCTTCTTCTGCAGCTGGCCTTCCAGTCCGAGGTCACGGATAGTCTCTCCAATCTGCCTGCGTTGAAGCCATCTGATGATCCTGCGCCCTGCGAAAAACGAAAGAAGCATCGCAGTGACACTGGCAAGCATGGCCCTGAAGGACAGGTAGGTGAAAAGCCCCTGTCCAGGAATGTCGTATTGCCTTAGATATTCAAAAAGATGGTAGATCATCGCTTTTCCCTCCTATTCGCCGCTTATAATGTTGAACACCTCGGCAACCACCTCGCGCTCATCGAAATGGCGGTGCTCGGTTCCGATTATCTGGTATGTCTCATGACCTTTGCCCGCGAGCAGGATGACCGCTCCGGCCTTCGCGAACATGATCGCCGTCCTGATCGCCTCCTTCCTGTCGGCAATAAAAATCGCTTTCGCCAGACCTTTGGAACTGAATCCTTTGCGGATGTCATCCATAATGTCTTCCGTCCTCTCCGTGCGGCTGTTGTCGGATGTGACCACAATCTTGTCTGCATAGTCCTCGGCGACTTTCGCCATTTCCGGCCTCTTGGTCTTGTCCCTGTCGCCTCCGCATCCGAACAGGCAGATCAATTCTTTTCCGCCATCGATGTCCTTGAGAGTCTTGAGGACGTTCTCCATCGCGTCCGGGGTGTGGGCGTAGTCGATGACGACAGAAATATTTCTCGGCCCTCTTATGACCTCAAGCCGTCCGGGAGCTGATTCCAGTTTGCTGATTGCCACCAAGGTCTCTTCAGGAGCCGCTCCCAACGCGATCGCGGTGCTGTAGACCGCGAGGATGTTGTAGGCGTTGTGCTGCCCGATGAGCCGGGTCCATGTTTCGCGCCCGTCGATCTTCAGGAGCATCCCCTCGAAGGTCTCCTCCATGATGCGGCACGTGTGGTCAGCGATGCTTCTGCATGAATATCTCACCACTTTCGCCTTGGTGTTCTGTACCATTACCTCGCCGTTCTTGTCATCGATGTTGGTGATCGCCGTGGCCGTGGCCGGAAGATTGTCGAAGAACAGCTTCTTGCAGCGGAGATATTCAGCGAAAGTCTTGTGATAGTCGAGGTGGTCATGGGTGAGGTTAGAGAATATCCCGACCTTGAAGTCAAGACCGGCGATGCGTTCCTGCTCCACACCGATCGAGCTGACTTCCATGAAGCAGAACTCGCATCCTGCATCCGCCATCTCGCTCATAAGCCGGTTGATCGTGATAGGATCCGCTGTCGTGTTGGTTGTTTCTATACGTTTGATACCCACGTAGTTGGCTATCGTGGAAAGTAGTCCGCAGTTGTAGCCTTGCGCCATGAAAAGGCGATAGAGCAGAGTCACCGTAGTGGTCTTCCCGTTGGTTCCCGTGATGCCTACAAGATTGAGTTTTCTGGAAGGGTTGCCAAAAAAATCCGCAGCCATCATCGCGACCGCATGGCGTGAGTTCCCGACCTTCACAAGGACCGGGGCGCTGCCTGAATATTCAGAAGCCGCTTTCTTGAGAGCCTCTTCGTCCTCGTACACAATCGCCGCCGCACCGGACGCGAGTGCCTTTCCGATGTAGGCGTGCCCGTCGCTGTCATGACCTTTCACGGCAATGAATATGGCTCCGGGAGTGACCGTCCTGGAGTCGTTGCAGATGTCTGTGATTTCGATGTCGCGGCTTCCTCGCACCTCGATGACACCGGCGTTTTTTATGATGTTTTCCAGTTTCATTTCAAAGTGAATGTTATAGTTGAACCATCAGCGACTTTCGTCCCGGCCTTAGGACTTTGGGATGTGACGTGCCCTGTCCCTGAATATGAACACCGCAACCCGCTGTTCTCTATGACGAACATCGCGTCCTTGAGCCCCAGCCCCATGATGTCGGGCACAATTGGATTCTTTGTGTCCGGCCGCACCGCGAGTTCTTCCCCAGCGTTCATCACCGGGACTTTTCCGTTGTCGGTTATTTCCTCGCCCCACTCAGGGTCAAGGGTGTAGATCGCGTCCACAATCTCGCGCATCGCCGACGCTGGACCCACGCCACCGTACAGGCTGCCCTTTATCAGATCCGACTTCATGCAGATGATGGCGCTGTATTTCGGATTCTCGACAGGAAAGAAACCGACGAATGTCGCCAGATTGTGATAACTCCCATCCTTCGTGACATAAGGGTTCGTCATCCCGTATTCCTTGATCTCCTCTCCGCTGAGAACCTGTCTTGACGTACCGGTCTTTCCGGCGACTTTCAGCTTTGCTCCTTTCAGCCTTGTGGCTGTTCCTTCTGAAGTGACGGCCCTCATTGCCCTGAGCATGGTGTCGGCCGTGGCTTTTGAGCAGATGGAGGCATTCAGCACGCTCGGCCCCTTTTTTGTCTTTACCACCCCGTTCTTCTCGATGCTCTCAACCAGGTAAGGCTTCATCATCCGGCCCTTGTTGGCGATCGCGTTGTAGAATGTCAGGATGTGCAGCGGAGTCTCCTTGATCGAGTATCCGATGGCGGTCGAGCCCAAATCGGTGGCACTCCATTGTTTGGAGTCAGGAGACGGGAGGACCGGCTCCTGAAGGCCTTCCAGATCGAAATCGAAAGCCTGCCCGAGTTTGTACATGTACAGCTTGTCGAGGAATCTCTTTGGATTGTCGGCGTAGTTCTTCACCGCAAGGTATCTGAACACATAATTGGACGAGATCTCAAAGCCGTGAAGGATCGAGATTTCTCCGTTGCCATTGATGTGCTCGTCTCTAGGGTAGCCCGGAATCACTCCATTGTTCTTTGGTATCACATCGTCCAGTGACTTGACAAAGCCATCCTCGATGGCTGTCATCAAGGTCGTTGACTTGAACACTGACCCTGGCTCCGCTCCGAATCCTATCGCCATATTGTAAACTTCGTTCAGACTGCTGTCCTTAGGGTTCTTCGTCAGGTTGACCATTGAGCGGATCGCTCCGGTCTTGACATCCATGAAAACCGCGCAGCCCTCCGCGATCTTTGGGTTGGCCGCCATCTGCTTCCTCATTGCCTTGTCGACGATGTCCTGAAGAGTTATGTCAAGAGTCGTCCTAACGTCCAGACCGTCCTCGGGTTTGACGTAGGTGCTGTCGTAGTTCTGAATCTTCTCCCTGTTGTCCGTTGGCCTGAGCCAGATTTCGCCTTCCTTTCCGTGAAGTGCGTAATCGTATTTGCCTTCAAGGCCTATGTGGTTGTTTCCGTTAGAGTTACGGTTGTCTTTCACGTAACCGATCGTCCTTCGGGCCAGAGCCCCGTAAGGGTACTGTCGCGAGTCCTTTTTACGCACGATGACCCCGCTCTTGTACTGTCCGTCTTTCATGAGCGGCAGTGCTTTCAACCTCAGAAGTGTGCCCCTGTCGATGTCTCCGGTCAACTTCATGTAACGATCGCCATTCTTTCTTCCGTTCGCTATCATCCTGTAATAGTCTCCGGAATTGCCTCCGATTTCGGCAGCTAGGCCCTCCGAGAACGCTTTGGCCTTCGCGAGCCAATTGTTCTCAAGACTGTCGGTCTTGCCTTTCTTGCTCTTGAACTCGTTCTTGAGCACGGTACAGTCCATGTAAAGTTGGTACATCGGGGTCGATATGGCCAGAAGTTTTCCGTCACATCCGATGATGGCGCCTCGGTCGGGCTCTATCACGCTCCTTGTGCTGGGTGGAATAAAGAACCTCTCCACATCCTTGTCCAGTCTCCAGAACCACTGGATGTAGGCCATCCTGCCGATAACGGCCAGGCCGACCACCAGCACAAAAGCATAGAAGCAGTACAGAATCAGCCCGATCCTGTCCCGTTCCTTCTTTGTCGTGTTCTGTTTCGGCGTAGCCATCCTTGTCCTTATTTTATTCTGTCAGCCGGCTTCTCCGGCATTGTCAATTTCGATCCTGATTCCTCCAGCATGGCCCGTATCCTGCTCATCTTCGAGAGGCTTGCGAGCTCCACGGTCTTTTGCGCGTGGTATATCTCCACATCCGCAAGGGCCTTTCTGTTTTCCTCCACGCGTGTCATCGTCTTCTCTATCCTGAGACTCAGCCAGATGCTGACCCAGAAGAGGAAGAACGTGTAGATGATGTGTATGAAATAGCGGCTGGCATGCATCCTCAGCAGAAACTCACCTTTGATAGTCGCCAGCGCCGCGTTCCTGAGCCACATCAGGATGTCGGAGAATTTCCATTTTCTCAGCTCCGTCATAACTCTTTTCCTCCTTCAATCTTTTCGGCGATCCTCAATTTCGCGCTCCTCGCTCTGGTGTTCGCGGCAATCTCGTCCTCCCGAGGCAGGATAGGCTTGCGGTTCACGGCTTTAAGCGGAGCGTGAATATTCCCGAACACATCCTTATCCTCCTTGCCGTCAGCCCTTCCGGTCCTGATGAAATTCTTCACCATCCTGTCCTCCAAAGAGTGGTAGGTGATCACAACAAGTCTGCCGCCTGGTCTGAGGGTGTCGGCGGCTCCTTCGAGGAATTTCTCCAGAGAACGCATCTCGTGGTTCACCTCAATCCTGAGGGCTTGATAGACTTTTGCAAGGTATTTATGCTCAGCGAATTTCGGAAGCGCTGCTTTGATGGCTTCGTCAAGCTCACCGGTGGTGCCGATGCTGCCCTTGTCCCTTGCGGAGACGATCAGTTGGGCCACCTTGCGGGCGTTGTCCACCTCGCCGTAGATGCGGAATATCCTCTCAAGGTCTTCCTGTGAATATTCCTTGACCACATCCGCGGCTGTCTTCCCGCCCTCTCGGTTCATCCTCATGTCCAGAGGGGCGTCGTAGCGGAAGGAGAATCCTCTCTCCGCTGTGTCGAACTGGTGGGAGGAGACTCCGAGGTCGGCCAGAATGCCGTCCAGGCCGTTTGTGAGTTTTTTCTTGAGCGTTTCGTCTGTGGTCTCATGCGCCTCATTGAGGACGAAATTGCGTATGAACCGGAAATCGGCCCGCACCATAGTGAGCCTTGGGTCGTCTATCCTGTTGTTTATGGCGTCGCTGTCACGATCGAAGGCGATGACGTGACCGTCTTCGTTTAAGCGTGAAAGTAGTTCGGCGGTGTGACCACCGCCCCCGAATGTGACATCGGCGTAAGTTCCTGAAGGATTGGTGACAAGAGCGGATATGCTCTCGTCAAGCATCACTGGTGTGTGGTATTCTGACATCGTCCGGCCCTCCTACCTCTCCTGAGATAGTTGTCCGGCGATATTCAAGAATTCTTCGTTTGAGATTCCGCTGGCCTCGAATTTCTCTTTGGCCCAGATCTCGATCTTGTAATCGTTGCCCGAGAAGACTACCTCTTTCGTTACACCAATTGATTCCAAAAGCTTCTTGGGGATCGAGATGCGTCCGAGTTTCGCGTCCGGTTCGACAATCGCCCGGTCACGCATGTACTCTCTCCAGAAAGCGGCGTGAGCACGATTAAAGAAATTCAACTTTGACTTGACCTCCTCGGACTGGCGCTCCCATTCCTCAAAGGTGTACATCTCAAGGCATTCCTCGAAGATGTCCTTCTTTATGACAAACCTTTGATCTCCCTCGGAAGGCATCAGCGACTTGAACGGCGAAGGGAAAACCACTCTCCCTTTGTCGTCAATCTTGCCTGAATATTCTCCGATGAATGTGATCATAAGTTATCGTCTTTCACGCTTGGTCACAAAGTTAGGAATATTTTTCCATTTTATTCCACCTCTTTCCAATTTTTTCCACAATGATTTCAACAACGCCTTTCCACGTGCCTGTGGCCCCTGTTGTCATTTTGTCGCGACCAAGTCTCTCGCCTCTTTGCCGAAGCCACACCGCCCTGTTTTCCCCTTCCCACTGTTCCAATGCCTCGACATTGTGCCCCGCTCCGCCCTCTGGGTGGCCACATCGCCCTCCCCGTGCCAGGGATCTCTTTTCCGTGCCATCCCGCCCTCCCAGGTGTGCGAAACTCCTCACACCTGGAATTCGATATCATTGCCTGTCAGCCGTTTGCGTTTTTAGGTGTGCGTGAGAAATCACACCGAAGAGTCCCCTCCCACGCTTCACCCCTCTGTGTTGCCATCCCGCCCTCCCCGGTGTGCGAAACTTCTCACACCTGGAATTCGATATCATTGCCTGTCAGCCGTTTGCGTTTTTGGGTGTGCGTGAGAAGTCACACCAAAGAGTCCCCGCATCCGCTCCACCCCTCTGTGTTGCCATCCCGTCCTCCCAGGTGTGCGAAACTCCTCACACCTGGGAACGGATTCCATTGTCCGTCAGCCGTTTGTGTTTTTGGGTGTGCGTGCGAAGTTACACCGGAGAGTCCCCACCTTCGCTCCACCCCTCTGTGTTGCCATCCCGCCCTCCCCGGTATGCGAAACTCCTCACACCTGGGAACGGATTCCATTGTCCGTCAGCCGTTTGCGTTTTTAGGTGTGCGTGAGAAATCACACCGAAGAGTCCCCTCCCACGCTCCACCCCTCTGCGTTGCCATCCCACCCTCCCAGATGTGCGAAACTCCTCACACCTGGAACTAGAAATGGTTGATGGAGAGTGAATTACGATTCTAGGTGTGATTTATTTGTGGAAAGGTTAGGGAATATGATTTTTTTGCCATAACTTGGCGATGCAAAAAGAGAAGGATTGTTACTGAATCAAGACTTCTTAATGTTAACTTAAACTAAATGAGGTGTTTATGGCTGCGGAGAGAGATTTGGGCGACAGAAAGACTGACCAAGGGCAATGGAAAGAAAATGAGCAGGTAAAGACGCAGGCTGATAGGCAAGTTGGAAGGCAGGCTGATAGACAAGTTGGAAGGCAGGCTGATAGACAAGTTGGAAGGCAGGCTGATAGACGAGCGGAAGAACGGTGTAGAGTGCATGAGACCGTGCTGGTGAATGAAAAGAAACTAAGGCAGGAAGGCCAAGAGGAGCCAGGGTGGTTCCACATCTGCTCACAGGGGCTGGAAGGAGTGGACTTGTTTCCTGACGACAATGCTTTCATTGTGGGGGGTGAATAAATTCGCGACTGCATTCAAATTGTTTGACGAAGATGTCGAGGTCGTGATTCTCGTGCTTGTATCAACACATTTCCATTCATTGGCTTGGGGACGCAGGTCTGATGTGGTCCGATGTGCGGAAAGGTTCAAGAAAACAATAAGCATGTACTATTCGCATCGCTACGGAACCTCGAAGGTCATGTGCAGAGTGCGTGTCAAGGTTGAAAAGGTGGATTCAGAAGAATATCTCAAGAATGTCATCGGATATATTCTTAACAATCCTCGCAAGCATCGGGAGACAAACAACCCTTTCTCATACCCGTGGAGTTCCATTCTTGAATATTTCGACAAAGATGGCCATTCCGCAGTCATGCGTCCAAGAATTATTGACATTCCTCCATGGCGGAAATCGAAAGCCCTTGGTACCAATCGTCTGGTTCCGGATTCCTGGAAACTATTTGCCAACGGGATGGTGACATTCGCTTCTTTCATTTCCTCAGATCGTTTGGAATCAGCTGTCAAAACGATCGGTTCGCTTTCCTATCTGGTGAACAAGGCGGATTTGAACGCCAATCAAGGTGAGGCCGTCCGCTATCCTGATAATGATCGGGAGGTTCGTAGTGCTGTAGCACGAATATGTCCGAGTCTGTTTCCTGGTACTATCGCTTGTTTAGATGAATCGGAACTTGCCCCTGTCAGAAACACGGGTTATTGCTTGAAAGAAATGCGCAAAACAATTTGCTCGATGGCTGAAAACATGCTCTGTAAGCTGAGCTTCAACCAGATAATAAGACTGAGGGAGATCCTTTCTTGCCGTTACGGATTCCCGTTGAAGATAGTTGACCGTGTGCTTCACTCCTATATTCCAAAGTAGCAGAACTCGGAACTATGCGACCAAAGTGTCTTGAGGGCACTGTCCACAGGTGCGTCCTTTCTGTTCGCAGGAAGGCGGGATTAAGGACTGTGAGGGTAAAGTGACTTGAGGGCACTGTCTATCGGAGCGTACTTTCTGTTGGCCAGAACATCTATAGCAATGAAGCGACCGTAAGGGGGCGATGATACTTGATGATGATACGTCCTCCCGTACCTGTCCTGGAACTGCCACGTGACCGGGAATATAACGAAAAGTACCACGAACGGAGGATTGCTATCGCAAGCCAAGTCCAGGAACTGTCTCGTGACTGGGAAAATAGCAAAAAGGGGTGACAAAAAAGTCACCCCTTCCCGCAAATATATTCATGGAAAATCTAAAAATTTTCCTTGTCAGCGTTGTCCCACCAGACGCGGGTTCCGCCCTGGTCTCCTGAGTGGCCGGTCTTGCTGGTGTTCTCCTTGTTGAGGAGCTCGATTCCGGTCTTGAGGCCTTCTGCGTTGGTGTCGCCTGCGTTGCTGCTGTAGATCTGGCGGCGCACGCCTTCCTCAGTTGTGACGGCTCCGTTGCTCTCGTTCACGTAGGCTGGGAATAGAACAGGGTAACCGGTACGCCTCTGCTCGGCCCAAGCCTCTGTTGAGAGAGGGAAGAGAGCGATGTACTTCTGGGTCATGATGCGGGCGAGCTTGTCCTCTTTGGACGCGCCGTTGTCCCACTTCACACAAAGCTTGTTGAGGGCGCGGGTGTTGAGTTTTGTGTCGAAAGGATCCACGAAGTCGATCTGGGTTGAGGTACCGTTGATGTAGTCCTCGACAGCGTTGGCAGCATATTCCTTGATGTCAGCGTATTTGCCCTTATAGGCAAGCTCGTTGGCCATGGAGACACGGATACCTTCCTCGTAGAGGGACTTCACGTCACCGCTTGTCCAGCCTCTGAGGGCGGCCTCGGCGAGAAGGAAGTATGACTCGGCCTGCTTGAAGATTGGAAGCGGAGCTGTGTAGATGCCCTTCTGGTTGTCTTTGTCCACCCAGGATGAGAGGTTGCCCCAGTTGTTCGGCTTGCCTGGAAGACCGCTGGCGAAACGGATTCCGTAGTAGCCGGAATTCTTCTCGACCTTTGTGCCGTCAGTTGTGGTGAACTCGCCCTGGTTCTTGCCCATGTACAAAGGCTGGCGAGGATCCTTGAGTCCTGACATCAAAGTCACGAGGTTGGCGTTGAATCCGCAGTCACCCCATGCGAACATCAGCCAGAGTTCGTTTTCAAGGCTCTTGTCGATCATGATGTCCTTGCCTCCGTTGGCCAGAGTGTTGGCGGCGGCGGCCTTGGCGATCGCCGGGAGGTCGTAGCCGGCGGCCTTCATCTCACTCTCTCTCTTGGAGAGGCGGAGAGCGATACGAAGCTTCATGGTGTTGGCAATCTTTTTCCACATCTCGACATCACCGCCGCACCAGATGTCGAACGCTCCAAGGTCGGCTTTCTCTTTGTCGGAGATCTTGTTGAATCCGTCAAGGGCCTTGTCGATGTCGTCAAGCATGGCCTGGTAAAGCTGCTGCTGGCTGTCGAACGGGAAATATGACTCATACTCGCCCGACAGGATGGAACTGTGGGCCAGAGGACCATAGACATCGGTTGTCATCATAAGGCTGTACGCCTGAACAATACGCATCACACCAGCCAGGGCAGCCTCGCCCTTGCCTTCGAATGTGCTGACAAGTCTTCTGGTGTTGTTGAACACGTGGAGGTAGTGGTTCTCGTACATACCACCGGAATGCCCTCTGTTTTCGCCCATGTCACCGTTGGTGAAGTTTCCGTTAGGGGTCATGAAATAGCCGCTGTAGAAATCCACGGTGAGGTTTGTCCAGAACTGGAACATGTTCTGCTGAGGAGGGTAGCAGTATTGCATCGGCTCAGCGCACTGGGAGGAGATAGGGAGGTCGTCCGGATTCACCTGCACATCGCTGGTGTTCATCTTCTCGAAGTCGCCTGTGCAGGCAACGATCCCGAGTCCGAACAAGGCCGCTACTGAATATTTGAAAATATTTTTCATTGTCGTGGAAATGTTTAGAAGTTGAGTTTAAGATTCAAACCGAAGCTGCGTGAGGTCGGGAGGGCGAACATGTCGATTCCCTGCCATCCGTTGCCTGTACCTGCTGAAACATCAGGGTCGCAAGGAGCGTCCTTATAGAAGAAGAACAGGTTGCGTCCGATGATGGAAGCTGTCACGTTCTTTCCGTTGCCAAGTAGGTTGCGGAAGGTGTAGCCGAAGCTGAGTTCACGAAGACGCACGTTGGTCGCGCTGTAGACGTAGTTCTCGTTGGCGTAAGGTGAGTTGAAGTTGCTTGCACCTGTGGTCTCGTACCAAGCCCTTGGATCGAAAGAGACTCCGTCAACTGTGATCGAGCCGGCATCGCGAGCCTCACCTGACCTCTTGGAAACTCCCCATCCATCGAGAGTCGCCTCTGTCATGGAGATGACCTTGCCACCGAATCTGGCGTCAATGAGCATGGAAAGGTTGAAGTTCTTGTAACGGAATGTGTTGTTCCATCCGGCGTAGACCTTGGAGTTCATGTTGCCCGCATACTTGAGCTGGTCGTTGTTGTCGTCGCCAAGGATAGGCTGGCCGGCTTCGTTCTTCTGAAGCTTGCCGTTCTCGTCCCTGAGAAGCTGGCGCACGTAGAGATCTCCGTATGAGCCGCCTTCGGTGAGTATGATCTTGGCGCCACCGAAATTGGAGAGCGTAAGACCGTTAGGCAGATCGTCCACGAGTTCCACGATCTTGTTGTCATTGTAGGAGAAGTTTACACCTGTCTCCCAGCTGAAGTCATTGCTGAACTGCTGGTACCAGCTGGCTGCCATCTCAATACCCTGGTTCTGGACGTTACCTGCATTGACGTAGCGGTTGCGCAGTCCGGACTCGTAAGGAGAGGCGACTGAGAAGAACTGGTTCTTGGTGTTGGTCTTGTACCATGTCGCTGAGACGTTGAGCCTGTTGCCAAAGAAGGCGCCGTCGAAACCAGCCTCGATGGAGTGTGTCATCTCTGGCTTGAGAGTTCTGAACGGAGCGTTGTCTGGAGCCGTGATTGAACCCTGGCTGCCAAGGCTGTAGAGCAGATTGGTCATGTAGACCGGAACGTCGTTACCCACGATGGAGTAGCTGGCGCGCACTTTCACAAGGTCTACCTGAGGGCCGAGATCGGCGAATTTGTTCAGAAGGAAGCTGGCTCCAACTGAAGGATAGAAGAAAGAGACATTGTCGGTGAACGCCAAGGTCGATGACCAGTCGTTACGTGCTGTCACGTCGATGAAGAGACCGTCCTTATAGCCGAACTGGGCGGTTGCGAACACCGCGTTCAGGCGTTTCTCTGTGTTCCAGTGATCACCCTTGCCCACGGAAGACATATTCCCGTAATAGTTGTTAGGAGTGAATATGTTAGGGTAGTAGACGTTGCCGCTTCCAGGAGACGTGAACTGGGTTCCTTCAGCCCACAGGCCGACAGTTCCGGTCTTGCTGTGCGTGAAGCTGGAACCGGCTGTCACGGAGAGTGAGAAGGTGTCGTTCCAGTTGTGGTTGTAGCCCACGAGGACATCACCGTACATCTGGTCGCTGAAGTAGCGGTTGTCCTTCATTCTGCCCATAGGGTAGAGGTTGGCGATACTTGACGCATAGGCGTTGTGCACGAAATGCTCCTCGCCTCTTTCATAGCGGAGACGGCCCTGGACGTAGAGGTCTTTGAATATGTCCCATCTCACGCTGCCGCCGAACTCGTAACGGTTGCGGTCGGTGACAGGTTTCTGTCTGTTGAGAGTCCAGTAAGGGTTGCTGTACTGCTGGAGCCCTGTGTTGGTCCAGTTCTGGATGTTGCATCCGCGGGCCGCGTCATAGACTTCATAATTGTCCTTGTAGTAGTTCCAGTCCTCGCCTCTCGGGAAGAGGTAGACACCTGTCAGAGGGTTCCAGAGGAATCCGGCGGCCGCCTGGTTCTCAATGTGTTGGTTGTTGAACTTGGCGCTCGCTTCGATCTTCACGTTCTCCAGGACGGTGAAGTTTACCTTCGTGTTGAAGTTGTGGCTTCTGTACTCGTTCTCTGGAGTCATGCCTTCCGAGTACACATTGCCGTAGGAGAAATAGGCACCGAAGGTGTCGTTGCCTCCTGAGATGGAAATCGAGTTGTTGGCTGTGAATCCTGTGCGGTAGAACTTCTTGGCGTAGTTCGGAGCCTTTGAGGAAAGCTTGCTTCCCCAGCTGTAGGTTCCGTCGTCAGAAACACCGTACGTGTTCTGGAACTCAGGCAGGACCATAGGGCTTTCAGCTGTGGTGTTGCTGGAAACCATGATGTTCACCCGGCCCTCGGCGGCTGACTTTGTGGTGATCATGATGGCACCGTTGGCTGCCACCGCACCGTAAAGAGCAGCGGCAGAAGCACCTTTCAGGAGTGTGATGGACTTGATGTCGTCAGGGTTGATCGTGGACATCACGTCACCGCCATCCCTTTCTCCACCGTAGTTGGAGGCTACCTGTGAGGATGTGATGTTCTGCATCACAGGCACACCGTCCACAACGATGAGAGGCTGGTTGCTTCCGTTGATGGACTTGTTTCCACGGAAGAGGATCTTGGATGATCCGCCTGCTCCGGTTGAGTTAGGAGTGATGACAAGACCTGCGCTCTTACCCTGAAGGGAGTTGATCATGCTGATGCTCTTGATGTCGTTGACATCCTTCCCTCCTACAGTCTCGGCAGCGTAGGTGAGGCTTTCTGACGGGCGCTCGACACCCATCGCGGTCACGGTCACGCCCTTGAGAGCCATGGCCTCTTCCTTGAGGACGATCTCCAGGTTGGACTGGCCGTTCCAAACGATTTCCTTCGTCTCGTAACCGATGATGGAAACAGTGATCACATCATTGGCTTTAAGATTGTTGAGTTTGAAGTTACCGTTGATGTCAGTGGTCTCTCCCGTTGATCCACCTTTGACAAAAACGGCGGCGCCGATGACCGGGCCATTGGCATCCTTTACTATACCGCTGACGGATCCGGCCCTGTTCTGGGCGACAGCCGCGGCAGAGAACGATACAAACAGAGCGACAGCAGCCACAACAGCTGCCATTCCTCTGAATATCGAAGACTTGATTTTGTTTAACATAATTTTTTAATATTGGTTTTGTTGTGTGTTGTTGTCAATCTAATTATGTTGTCTGTTTCTTCTGTTGTTTTCAGTCCGCGTAAAGTGCCGCCCCCTATTGGGAGGCAATCTTTGACTAAAAATTAAGCTTTGGTATATTTATTCATTATGCAAAGTAAAGTATCATTTTGTAAAAAAACAAGAGTTTTTCTTCGAAAATTAAACTTTTGTGTGGATGTTTGTTGGAAATTGTTAATAGTCTTGATTGGCCGTTCAAGGCTTTTTAACTACTTAAAAGGAAAAAGTGCCGGCCATTCAAGATGGCCGGCACTTTAAATGAGGGTTGTCTTTTTCGGTAAACTATCTCTTGATGGTTTCGATCTGTTGGGTGTTAGAAACTGTTACCTCTCGCGCGGCAGAAACGCGAAATGTCCCGGGATGTCACCTGTGGTCGCGCTCCATTTCAGCACACCTGACTTGGAATAACAATAAAGTGTTCCGCTTGATGTGTAGTTCTTTGCATCGGTGATGTATATGTCGCCGTTGTACGGATGGACCGCGATTCCGTAAGGAGCCACGATCTGGCTTTCGGTTCCATCGGAGATGAACTTGCGTGAAACGATGCTGTTACGGTTAGCATCCACGATGGCGTAAGTAATTGTGCTGCTGGAAGTGACGTAGCTATACTCGCTGCTGTAGATGTAGATCGAATCATTGGCTATTGCCATATTGGACACGGGAATATTCATAGCCTCCGCGACTTTGTACTGTGTTCCGTCATTCTCCAGGCGATACAGGTTCGAGGCGACGTCGACATAGTTCCCGTTGGATGACACCCACAGGTTGTCCTTTGAGTCAGCCTTGATGTGGCAGAGATTGATCGCGACATCAATCTTGTAAAGTTCTTTCATTGAATTTATGTCGATGACGGAAACGGTTGAGTCGTAATTCGGTGCCCTATAACCGCCGGAGTTCGCCACGTATGCGTTGGATCCTATGATTACAATCTCTTCGGGTTGGTATCCGACCTGCGCCTCACCCTCGATCTTGTAAGTGTCCAGATTGACCTTAAAGACGGAACCTTTACGGTCAGCCTGGAATTCGGCGTCGGAACCAACATAGGCTGTGACGTAGGCATAGTTGTCCTTAAAGGCGATGTACCTGCAGTTCGCTATGTCAATCTGGGCGATTCTTTTGGCCGTGTAGGCGTCCATTACTTCCACCTTGTGCGAGCCGTTGATGACTGCGAACAGTCTTCCGTCATAGATTTGGAGGTCGTTGCCGGTGTCTCCCAATCCTTTGACAACTGTCGGGTTCTTCTCTGCATAGATTCCGCAGGCGTATGAGGCTGTGCGATAGTCGAGGAAGTCGATGTCCGCCTTGTTGCTGCCCATATTGCCTTCGTTGAGGACGTACATCCCCACAGGATCGGCGTCAGGATCTGTCTGGAATCCTAACGGTCCGTACGTAGGAGGAACGATGGTGTCTTCCTTGCGGCAGCCGCAGATGGCCAAACCGAGAAGCAGGGCGATGGCCAAGGCTTTGGTGATTTTGCTTGTGTGTCTCATAATGTATTGATTTAAAAGTTAAAACTCGTGACAAACCTGAAATTTGTCTTCGGCATCGGGTAGTTCAGCACCACATCATAGTCCTGCCCGAAAAGGTTGTTGATCTCGGCTGTTAGCTTGAGGGTACGGGTGCGGATGGCGAAGGATTTCTGGAGGGAGAGGTCGCTGGTGTACCAAGGCTGGGTGTGGTTCCGTGGGATGTTCTCCTGCTGGTTGTAGCGTTCGCCGGTGTAGATGAAGCTGTAGTTCAGCCCCCAACCTTTGTAGAAGAGCGACAGCACGGCCGAGCCGCTGTGCCAAGGAATGTACGGAATCTGACCCCGGTAATATGTGTCCGCGGGGTCCGTGACGTCAATCGCCTCCTGGTAGGTGTACTGAAGTCTGGCCGTGGCCTCCACCTCGCCAAACGCCCAGGCGGTGTTAAGAGCCACGTCCACGCCCTTTATGTCCACCTCCCCAAGATTCAGCATCGTCCAGCGGAACTGCTGGCCTTTCGGGTAGGCTATGATCTTGTCAGTGATGTGGTTGTAGTACGCGTCCACGGAAGCGTCAACAGTGCGCAGAACGGACATATTCCTGAAATCCTTCGTGTATTTCAGACCGACGTTGAATTGTTCCGCATATTCCGGTTTCAGGAAGGCGTTGCCCATGTCCGTGTAGTAGAGGTCGTTGAACGTCGGCATGCGGAACATCCGTTTGTAGAACGCCCGGAGCGACAGGTCCTGCCTGCGGAACGGCTTGTAGGAGAGGAAGAAAGCCGGAGTGACCACCACCTTGTCCGGACGCGCCTCGAACCGCTTCAACTTTTCGTGCACGAAATAGCCCAGCACGCTGGCCTGCCCCTTGAACCGTCCCCACTCGAACGCCGTGGCGAGCGCGGCCATCTGAGTGTAACGGGTAGGATAGGGGAACGTGCCGTCGCTTTCGGTCGGCATGTAGAATGTCGCGTCGAGGGTGTTCCACTGGAAGTCGTAGGATAATGACACCTCCCAGTTGTCAAGAATATTGTAAAGGTTGGCGCACGAGGCGTACAACTCCTTCTGCCTGTAGGTGTTCTTGGTCTGGATCAGTTTCGCGTCCTGATTCTCGTAGTGGGTGTAGTCGGCGGCGTACTTGGCGTTGACCAGCGACCTGAACTTCTGTGTCCACCTGTTGGTGAACGTGCCCTGGATGAATGAGTTAGTGTCCCAAAGCCTTTCTCCGTTGCGGAATACGTTGTTCACGATGGCCCCCGGAATGCCCCTTTCGGAGTTGTATGAATATGCCCGTACGGTCCAACGCCCCTCGTTCATCACTCCGTGCAGTGCGGCCTCAAGCCTCGTGGCGTTGATGTCTCCGTTGTGGCGGACGGCCGTGGTGTCATAGACTATCTCTCCGAGTGTGTTGCGGCGGCGGTAACGGAACTTGTACTTACCCGTTGCATTGACCCATTCTCCGCTGAACGAGGCGCTTACGGCGTCCGAGATCTTGTACTCGCTGCGGATGGATGGATTTATGAGTCCGAATGATCCCGTCTTCATCGTCGCCTTGAAATTTGCGTTCCGGCCTTTCTCGAAACGAGGTCTGCGGGTTGTGATGTAGATCGTTCCCGAAGCCCCGAAGTCCTTGGCTGACTGGAATATGTCGCTTTTCTGCCCGTTGTGGAGCGAGATCTCCTCCACGTCGTCGAGCGAGAAACGACCCAGATCCACCTGCCCGTTCTGGGCGTTGCCGAGCTGGATTCCGTCGTAGAAGACGGCCATGTGGTTCGTGCCCATGGACCGGATGTTCACGGTCTTGAGTCCGCCGACTCCGCCGTAGTCCTTCAGCTGGACACCGGAAAAATAACGGATCGCATCGGCGACCGAGAAACTGTTCAGCCTCTGAAGTTCCTCTTCCTTAAGGGTTTGCGCTGGGATCACCTCACGGTATCTGTGTTCCGCCGGAGCGCCGACTATCACGGCCTCCTTGATAACCTGGACGCTGTCCAAAGGCATATCCTTCCGAAGAACCGAGGTGGTGTCAACGGAAGTCTGCGCAAAAGCCACTGACCCGCATCCCAGAAAGCAGGCCGAGACTATGAGACGGTATATTCGTTTCATAAATTTCTGTCCGGCCGCCGCCCGTGTTCCCGCAGGCGAGGCCGTAAAGTTTCGTGAAGGCAGGTCTTCTGACTTGTCCCTGACGCGGTGCCTTCCCGGCATGCGGGTGCTGATATTCATCAGCTTCCAGCCAGTGGCATAAGAAAGCCGCGTCATTTTGCGACTGTTTTGAGAACAGCCGCTCCTGACCGTCAATTGTGTCAGGATGGGACTCACAGCAGCGGGTACTGTTCCGGACTCGCACCGGATTCCCTTTTGATCTTTGGCCTCAATTCCGATCCAAAGAACCTTCGCCTGACAAAGATAGCAATCCTTGAAGTCTTTGTCAAATCTGTGTTCACTTATTTTTTGCCGCCCGCCAAAAACAGAAACCGCTTCCACATACGGCAATTTTTCGTAAATTTGCTGCCATGAAAAAGTTCGTTCTTTCGGCAGTGCTGACACTGCTTTGCGCCACGATGCTTCCGGCGCAGACCAAAATTATGTCCCACAGGGGATTCTACGCCCATCCGGGCTCTTTTGAAAACACTCTGACCAGCCTTGCCGGCGCTCAGAAACTGGATGTTGAGAGCGTTGAATTGGATGTTCACCTCACCACGGACGATTCGCTCGTGATCCTTCACGGCCCTGCGATCCCACGTACAAAGTACAAGGATATCCAGAAACTTGACTACGCCACGGTGAAGAGCTGCACCCTTCCGAACGGCGACCATATTCCTTCGTTGAGGGAATATTTCACGCAGGCGAAGGAAACTTCCGCACTGAAGCTGTTCCTTGAGTTGAAGTCCCACCCGACTCCGGCGAGGGAGACTCAGCTGGCGGAGAAGGTCATCGCCCTCTGTGACGAGATGAATATGTACGATCAGGTCTGCTTCATCTCTTTCAGCGAGCATCTCTGCGACGAGGTCCTTCGCCTTCATCCTGGCGCGGAGGTGATTCCGATCTCTTCCAGGAAGACATATCCGGTGAAAGAACTCAAGGATCGAGGCTATGCCGGCGTGTCCTATAATTATAATGTCGTGATGAACGCCGCACATTATCTGGATGACGTGCGCGCGGCAGGTCTTCAGACGGTTCTCTGGCCGGTGAACAGCTATGATCTTGCCGATTTCGCTATGAGGCACGGTGTCACCTACGTCTCGACTGACCAGCCTCAGGGAATGAAGCGTCTGATGGACTCGATCCGTGAGCTGAAATGGAAGCAGGAGAAGAAACTGATCTGCTTTGATCTTGACGGGACTCTGACCCAGCACAAGACTCCGTTGACAGCGGCCAACAGGGCGGTGCTCGACACATTGGCCAAGCGCTATGAGATAATCATGGCCGGCGGCGGCAACTGTGTGAGGATCTACAAGCAGATGGGTGAATATCCTATCACCATACTCGGCAACTATGGAATGGAGGAGAGCCGCGTCATTGACGGCAAGTTCAAAATGGTGAGGGAAGAGAAGGCTCCAATCGACAGGAAGTTCTTCCAAAAGAACTGCGACTATCTCAGAAAGAAATATGGCTACACGGACTACAAGGGAGATCCTCTTGAGTTCCACGAGTCTGGTATGGTGACTTTCGGTCTTCTCGGCACCAAGGCGGACAAAGCGGACAAATTGTCTTTTGATCCGGACAAGATCCGCAGACGGGCCATGTTCCCGGAGGTCAATGAGATCTTCAAGGATTATTCCGTGTTCATCGGTGGCACGACTTCTTTCGACATCACTCCTAAGCAGTACAACAAGTTTGATGCAGTGATGCGTTATGCGGCAGAGAAAGGGTACACGATCGACCAGATCCTTTTCGTGGGGGACGATTTCCTGGATGGCGGCAACGACAGCCAGATCCGCCTTGGCGGAATGGATTATATCAGGATTGATGATTATACCCGTCTGCCGGAGAAGTTGGAATTCCTCTTCTAGGAATATATTACCGCTACAAAATGTGTCCGTTCCATTTCAGTTTGGCGGCGGATATTGTTCTAAACCGATAAAGTCAAAAAAAATCATTGATTTTAAGAATTGATTTCATAACTTGCGCCATCAAAATTTTTCAAGGATGATTTCGGAAGCCCACACATACCGACAGCAGCAGTTCCAGCAGGGATTTCAGAGCCAGAACGTTCAGGCGCTGAACGCTTTTGTGTGTGCCGGTCTTCCAGCCTGACGGCATATTTATGGCAAAAAGGATATTATGATTTAAATAATGAAGGCTGGTCCCTTGTGGATCAGCCTTCTTCTTTTCTTGAGGACAGTTTTGATAAACAACATATAGTTTAAGGAAATACACACCTTTAACAAATAGACAAATTATGAGCATTGACAGATTTGATCTGGTGAAGGAATCCTTCGAGAAGAAGGCTGTTCCGGCTGAGCGCCCTGAGGGCAAGACCTCCGATTACTACGGAGAACTGGTCTTTGACCGTCCGAAGATGCACAAGTACTTGGACGCCAAGACTCTGAATGCGCTGCTTGACTGCATCGACAACGGCAAGCCTCTTGACAGAGAGACCGCCGACGGAGTGGCCAGAGGAATGAAAGAGTGGGCGATGGAGCATCACGTGACCCACGTGACCCACTGGTTCCAGCCGCTGACTGAGGGCACCGCGGAGAAGCACGACTCTCTGATCGACTACGATGGCAAGGGCGGTGTGATAGAGACCTTTGACGGCAAGTCACTCGCACAGCAGGAACCGGACGCATCCTCTTTCCCTAACGGAGGAATCCGCGCGACATTCGAGGCCAGAGGCTACACAGCCTGGGATCCGACATCCCCGGTGTTCATCATGGATGACACACTCTGCATTCCTACCGTCTTCATTGCCTACACCGGTGAGGCCTTGGACTACAAGACACCTCTTAAGAAGGCTCTCAAGGCCGTTTCTGACGCGGCCATCCCTATCTGCCGACTCTTTGACAAGTCTGTCACGAAGGTATATTCCTACCTCGGTTGGGAGCAGGAATATTTCCTTGTTGATGAGTCTCTCTATGCCGCGAGACCTGACCTGATGATCACCGGCCGTACCCTGATGGGACACAGCTCATCCAAGAACCAGCAGCTGGACGACCACTATTTCGGAGCCATCCCTACCCGGGTCGCTGAGTTCATGCGTGACCTTGAGATCGCCGGTCACCGCCTTGGAATTCCGCTCAAGACCAGGCACAACGAGGTCGCACCTAACCAGTTCGAGCTCGCTCCGATCTTCGGGGAGACCAATCTGGCCAATGACCAGAACCAGATTGTGATGAACCTGATGAACAAGATCGCTCGCAAGCATGGTTTTGTGGTTCTTCTTCACGAGAAGCCTTTCGATGGGGTCAACGGATCCGGCAAGCATAACAACTGGTCGCTGGGAACCGACACGGGCACAATGCTTCTGGCCCCTGGCAAGGATGCGAAGGGAAATCTCCAGTTCGTAACTTTCTTCGTGAATGTGCTGGCAGCCGTGCAGAAGCACAACGCCTTGCTGAAAGCATCCATCGCGACCGCGACCAACGCCCACCGTCTCGGCGCCAACGAGGCCCCGCCTGCAATCGTCTCCGCTTTCCTTGGCAAGACGATGACCGATGTGCTTCACAAACTGCTTGAGGTTCCGTCCGACACTCCGATTGAGATCGCCGGCAAGAAAGGCAAGAGCGTCGGTCTGGTGGAGATTCCTGAGATATTCGTGGACAACACAGACCGCAACAGAACCTCTCCATTCGCCTTCACAGGCAACCGTTTCGAGTTCCGCGCCGTAGGCTCGCTGGCAAACTGCGCCGGTGCGATGACTACTCTCAATGCCGCTGTGGCTGAGCAGCTTATCGCATTCAAGAAAGATCTTGACAAGGAACTCGCCAGCGGCAAGGCCTTGAATGTGGCCATCATGGACACTCTAAAGCCGATAATTTCCTCGATCATCGGCGTCGTCTGCTTCGATGGCAACGGCTACACCGACGAGTGGAAGGCCGAGGCCAAGAGGCGTGGCCTGGATGTCGAGACCAGCGTTCCGGAGATGATCAAGGTGTTTACCGATCCGGCTTCTGTCAAGATGTTCAAGGAGACAGGAGTATATTCAGAGAAAGAGCTTGAGGCCCGCAATGAGGTGAAGTGGGAGACTTACAGCAAGATGATTCAGATCGAGTCTCGCGTGATGGCGAGGATGGCGATCAACCACATCATCCCTGCGGCCCTTGAATATAAGTCCAAGTTGCTGAAGGAGGTCTCTTTGAGCAAGGAAGTCTTTGGCGGCACGGATGAGTGCAAGGAGGAAATCTACCTCATCAAGAGCATCTCCAAATATGTTGACCAGATCCGCGAGAAGGCGACCGCCATGGTTGAGGCGCGCAAGAAGGCCAATGTCCTTGAGGATGAATATGCCAAAGCCGTGGCCTACCACGAGATAGCCGAGAGCTTCACCGCCCTCCGCCGTCCGATCGACAAGCTTGAGGAGATCGTCGACAACCGCACCTGGCCTCTTCCAAAGTACCGTGAACTGCTGTTCATCAGTTAGTTCCCTGAGCATCGTCCCATCCGGTCACTGAGCTTGTCGAGGTGTACCTTCAAGAGATAAATCCAAGCAAAGTCTCCACCCAAAATTTTGCACGTTACCAAAATTTTGGGTGGAGACTTTGCTTTGGCTATGACTGGAGGTTTTGTTTGACCTATGTTTTAGTTGTTGAGGTTTGGCAAATGCCTTAGTTAAGCGTTATCACCTTGTATTTCGGGACCAGAGTCTTCATTATGCCCCAGCCGATTAGGTAGGCGGTTGCGCAGACGCAGAAGATGATGAAGTAGCCGGCCGGCTTCCCGGTGAATCCGAGGAAGGACAGGTTGACCTGCTCGGAGTACACGAAAAGTTCTCCCGCAATCTTTTGGAGCAGCATGGAGCCGAGTCCGCCCGCCATGCCGCCGATCCCGGTGATGGTAGCGATGCTGGATTTAGGGAACATGTCCCCGACAGTCGAGAATATGTTCGCGGACCAAGACTGATGGGCTGCTGCCCCTATGCCGATCAGGATGACCGGGAACCAAGGCGAGATCCTTCCCAGAGGCTGAGCCAGCAGAACGACCAGCGGCAGGAAAGCGAAGATCAGCATCGCTTTCATTCTGGCGGCGTATGGATCAAACGCCTGACCTTTTTTCATTGCCTTGTTGATGAATATGGTAGGCAACTTTCCACCGTAGATGGAAAGCATCGTGATGGCGTAGAGCGTGAATATCAACGCCATGCCCATCGGGTCGCTGGTCTTGATGCCGAACTGTGTGTTCAGGTAGGACGGGGTCCAGAACAGGAAGAACCACCAGACTCCGTCGGTCATGAACTTGCCGACAGCGAACGCCCAGGTCTGCTTGTACTTGAGGCAGTCCTTGAAACCGAGTTTCCTTCCAGTTCCGTAGTCGTCCTCCTTCTCGTTGTCAAGTTCCTTGTCCTGCTCGATGTAGGCCAGTTCTTCCTTGCCCACATGCTTGGATGTCTCGGGTCTGTCGTAAAGGAACACCCAGAATCCCATCCAGATGAAGCCTAAGGCTCCGATGATTATGAATGAGACCTCCCATCCGAAGTTCTTGGCGAGAATCGGGATGGTGAGAGGGGCGAACAATGCCCCGATTGACGCTCCGGCATTGAATATGGACGTGGCGAAGGCCCTGTCCTTCTTAGGGAAATATTCAGCGGTGGTCTTGATCGCCGCAGGGAAGTTCCCGGCTTCTCCAAGTGCCAGAATACTTCTGGCCACGAGGAAGCAGTACATGCTTATCGTGGAGATCAGCACGGCGGTGTCTCCAGTCGCCTGAACCAACTCGGCCGCTGTGTGCAGTCCGACAATATTCTCGGTCACGACTCCGCAAAGCGCGTGCGCGCAGGCACCCGCCGACCAGACTCCGATAGCCCACAGGTAACCTTTCTTGGTGCCCATCCAATCGACGAAACGACCGGCGAACAGCATGCAGATCGCATATATTATGGAGAACAGGGATGTGATCGTGCCGTAATGGGATTCGTTCCAATGGAATTCAGGCTTGATGAATTCATCCCACGTGAGGGAAAGTACTTGTCTGTCAAGGTAGTTCACGGCTGTGGCGATGAAGAGCATCGCACAGATCACCCACCTGAAATTGGTTTTAGTCTTACTTGTCATTTTTTCTTATCGATAACGTTTTTGCAAAGATATAGGCTTTTTGCTAAATTAGCATTCCATAAAAAGAATTTTTGAATATGGCGAAATATGGTCTCATGGGCGATCCTATCAAAGGATCCGGCAGTCCGGCACTGTTCGAGGCAGCGTACAGAGGAGTGAAGAACGGGGAATATTCATACGACTTGATTGAAGGTGGCAATTTTGAGGCTTCCTTCCAAAGGTTTGTTGATGAATATGCCGCCGTCAATGTCACCGCTCCATTCAAGGAACAGGCATATTCAAAGGTTCTGGAGATGGTACGCAAGGGCGAGGGCGCTATTTCCGGACCTGCCGCGCGCATCGGGGCGACAAACCTTCTGGTGAATGGCTCCGATGGCATCGAGGCGTACAATTCGGACTTCACCGGAATCGTTACGGCCGTCGTGGAGGCATATTTTCCGGGCATTGTCGATGAGTTCATCGGTAATTTCGGTGACAAGTTCTTCGTGAAGATGCACCAGTTCTTTCTGATGACGCTCGGTCGCACGTTCAACCGTCAGCCTCAGGCTCTTGTGGTCGGTTGCGGGGGAGCCGGAAGGGCCGCCGCCGTGGCAGCCGCCGAACTTGGATTCGCCACCATCCTGATGAACCGCACCCCGGAGAAGGCTCAGGCAATCGCCGACACAATGCAGGAATATGGCTTCCTTCCGGATCCGATTTCCGACTTCAAGGAGGCTGTCAAGGAATGCGATCTTGTGATCTACACCCTGCCGATGGCTCTTCCGGAAATCGCTGAGTTTACCGCCGATGATTTCGCCTGTGAGGATTCCGGCCAGAGAAAGGTCATCCTTGAGGCAAACTACAAGACCCCGTCTTTTGACGAAGAGGCCCGGATGAAACTCGCCTCCGCCGACTGCACCTACATCTCCGGCCGCCGCTGGCTTCTCTATCAGGCCCTTACCGGTTACTCCATCATGACCGGCCTCCAGCCCGACCTCAAAGCCATGTCCGAGGTCGTTTTCTAGAGCATTTTTTTCTGTAGGCCAAATCACACTCACTCTTGTCATTCAAAATGCGTAAGCCAAGTCGGTTCTTCGTCTCCTATCAGTCAGTTTCCCTCACCATTTATAAGTGCCGTGAAGTATAACTGTCTTATTATTGGTCTATTAGAAATTACTGCCCGGTGCTTTGGAAGGGTAATATTCGGGAATTGACTGACTTGCTGAGTGTTACATTTTGCGTTATTATTTGTGCTCCAGATCGTTGAGGTGAATCTCCAGTGCCTTGGTGGAGATGACCAGCTCACGGATCGAGAGGCCGAGGGATGAGATCAGGAGCAGCAGGGCGATTCCGAAAATGATGATCGCTGTGATCCTCAGGCTGATGAAGCAGAAGAACATTGACACGACGCAGCAGAACAGGCTTGTGATTCCAAGAATTTGCATGCTCCGGGTCAGGTTCAGCCTTTTACGGAGATTCGAGATTTGTGCCGCTGTCACCTCGGATCTGTCCTTGACATATTTGTCCTTGAGGTTCCGCACAAGCTGAGCGTAAGACAAGAACCGGTTGGTGTAGGCAAGCATAATCAATGACACCGCTGAGAACAGCAACGTAGGAGTCACCAAAGAGAATTCTTCCATAACGCAATCATTTTAAGGTTATTCAGTCCACACCGACCCCGTGCCGGCAGACCACTCAGCCCATTGCAAATTTCAACCCAAACATAGCTTGTCCATTGTTCCCGTGCGTGGAGACAAATGATCCACGCACGAACGCCTTTGCCCGTTGTGTTCGTGCGCAAATCTCATGGTCCCACTCACGAGGTGCAGTAGCTCGTTGTTCTGTGCGCCCAAGGTGCATTTCCACGCACCGATTGCCTTTTGCATATAGGGCGTGCGTCAAAATGGCATTTTCACTCACCGACCATCCCTCTACTAATTCATCGTGTATCAGATCTTTCTACGCATCGGTGCGTGTATTTGACTATTATGCGTACATAGAAAATATGGCTGAATAAATGGCATTCGGGATTTGCTGCAAATTTGCAGTAAATCCCGAATTGGACTTATCTAGAATATCGTTGTTAAGAAGAAATCGGAACAGCCCCATAACGGGAAATAGGAGGGCTCTGTCTTTACTGCCTCTGGCGGAGGGCTTCGAAGAGGAGGATGGCGGCGGAGACGGAGACGTTGAGGGAGTCGAGGTCGCCGAGCATCGGGATGCGGATGTGGGCGTCGGCGGCCTTTCGCCAGATGTCGGTCAGGCCTGTGGATTCGGTACCCATCACGATGGCGGTAGGCCTCTTCATGTCAGTGTCGTAGTACAGGTAAGAGTCCTGAAGCTGCGCGGTGAGTATCTGAATATGTTTGCTTTTGAGCCATGCGATGGTTTCCTCGGAGGACGCGACGGCCACTTGTCTGGAGAACACGGCCCCGATGCTGGCCCGGATGAGGTTCGGGTTGTAGAGGTCAGTCAGAGGGTCGCAGATGATGACGGCGTCGGCTCCAGCGGCGTCAGCGCTTCTCAGCACAGCCCCGAGGTTGCCGGGTTTCTCCACGCTCTCAAGCACTATGACGAGCGGATTCTTGCTGAGTCTCAGGCTGTCCAGAGTCCTTTCCCGGAACTCCACCTCCGCGATGACACCCTCCGTGCCGCCCCTATAGGCTATCTTGCCGTAGAGTTCGTACGGAACCTGTACGATACCTACCTTTGGATTCAGCCTTTCCGCCTTGCCAAGAATGTCGTTCAGTTCCTCCTCTGTCAGCAACTCTCCGCAGATGAACAGAGTCTTCGGAACGAAGCCGGCGTCCAGGCAGTGACCGAGTTCCCTGCGGCCTTCGACCACAAACACCCTTTCCGACCGCCTAAGTTTCGACTTCTCTTGAAGCGCCAGCAACTCCTTGATCTTCGGGTTCTGAGCTGATGTGATATTCTCGATTCTCATAATGCCAGTTTCTGATGGTCAAAAGTTTACGAATATGACAGATTGTGGTAATCAATCATATTCAAAAAGGGTGACCCGGACTTAACGGTCACGGCCACCCTTTCTGGATATTCAAAAATGATTATTCCTCTGTCGTCTCCGCGCCCTTGTCGCTCTTCACTATCTTCTCCGGACGCATCTGAGGGAAGAAAAGCACATCCTGGATGGTCGTCTGGCCGGTCATGAACATGGTCAGACGGTCGATGCCCATTCCGAGGCCTGAGGTCGGTGGCATTCCATATTCAAGGGCGCGCACGAAGTCGTAGTCGATGAACATAGCCTCATCGTCACCGTGGCTCTTGAGGGCAGCCTGCTCCTCGAACCTCTCCAACTGGTCGATAGGGTCGTTGAGCTCTGAATATGCGTTCGCGAGCTCCTTGCCGCATACGAACAGCTCGAATCTCTCGGTAAGGGTCGGATCCTCACGATGCCTCTTTGTCAGCGGAGACATCTCGACAGGGTAGTCGATGATGAACGTAGGCTCGATGAGATGCTCCTCGCAATATTCCCCGAATATGGCGTCGATCAGTTTGCCGACACCCATCGAAGGCTCGAACTCGACATTCAGTTTCTTGCATGTCTCGCGCAGCTCGTCAACTCCCATGCCCTTGACATCCACACCGGCATATTCCTTAATGGCTTCAAGAATAGGCAGTCTGCGGTAGCCGGCCTTGAAGTCGATCTCCTTGTCGCCGATCTTCACGACTGTGGTGCCGTGCAGCTTCA
The DNA here is from genome assembly GCA_002314195.1 of Bacteroidales bacterium UBA1077. Classification (GTDB taxonomy): domain Bacteria; phylum Bacteroidota; class Bacteroidia; order Bacteroidales; family UBA932; genus Cryptobacteroides. Next base: position 42,538 of record DCCQ01000035.1, read on the forward strand.
GGGCGATCTTTTCGAGCATCTTCTCCACGAATTCCATCATCCAGATGTAGTCCTTGTAGGCCACGTAGATCTCCATGCAGGTGAACTC
>DCCQ01000035.1:42654-42792 GCA_002314195.1 Bacteroidales bacterium UBA1077
GTCCATACCCTCGTTGCGGAAGTCCTTGGCGAACTCATAGACACCGTTGTAGCCGCCGACGATGAGTCTCTTGAGATAGAGCTCGTTGGCGATTCTCATATAGAGGTCGATGTCGAGGGCGTTGTGGTGGGTGATGAA
>DCCQ01000098.1:0-161 GCA_002314195.1 Bacteroidales bacterium UBA1077
TCGTCGGCGAACGGGCGGGCGTAGCCCCTCTCCTCGATCTGGGCGAGGGCCTCGTCCGGGGTGGAGTCGGTCTTGATCTCGATGACGTAGACGTAGTCCTTGGTCTTGATAAGAATGTCGATCCGGCCGTTGGAAGTAGTGCGCTCCGTCTCGACATATTC
>DCCQ01000098.1:233-1810 GCA_002314195.1 Bacteroidales bacterium UBA1077
CGCATATTGGAAGTCCTTCTCGCTCTCACCCTGGATCTGGTAGTTTGTCCTTGAGAAGAGGGCGTCCAGGCGGGTCATGAAGCTTTCAGGGTTGCCGGCCTCCACATCCATCGACATGAGGGAGATCAGGGTGTTGGTGGAGTCGCTCTGAACCGGAGCGTAGTAACCCAGCAGGAAGTTGAGGAAACCGTCCTTCACCTCCATGTTCGGGAAGCCGAGGGTGTAGAGGTTGAAACGCGGGTCGTAGCCCTTGATGGTGAGGTAGCCACTCTGGTAGAGCAGAGGGACCGGGTTCAGGAACGCCGTGTTCACGTCGGTCAGAAGCGATGAGCCCACGAGGTCGCCCGACAGGCGTGTCACATCGTATGAGGTCTTCCTCATCACCTTGACGAGGAAGGACGGAGTGCCCGTCTCGAACCAGTACTCCTTGAACTTCATGCTGCCAAATGTATTCAGGAGGCTGAACGGATTATAGACCCCGATTGAATCTTCGCAGAAATGATAGCCGTCGTACATCAGGGCAAGTTTCTGCCGGCACTCTTCTTCGGAAAGGCCGTTGGCTTCCGCAAGCTCTTTGGCACTTTCCGGGAAATAGTCCTTGAGGTCTGCCTCTGAAATTCCGCAGATGTCCGTATATCGCGCGTCCATCGAAATGTCCGTCAGGTTGTTCAGGTCACTGAACACGCTCATCTTGCCGAGTTTAGTGACTCCGGTGAGAAATGCGAAGCGGATGAACCCTCCATGACCTTTCATCACACCGTAGAAGCCACGGAGCGTCTCGCGCATCTTGTCCTGAAGTTCCGGACGGTCAAGATTGTCGATGACGGGTTTGTCATATTCATCAATCAGGATGACAACTTGGCGACCTGTCTTCCGGTAGGCAGCCTCAATCACGTTCCCGAAGCGGATTCCGGGGATGTCAGAATTGTTCTCGCTTCCGTATTCCCTTTCCCATTTGCAGAGAGCGTTGTCAAGTACCTTTTCAATCACATCCTCCTGATTGTAGGCTACTCCGCTCAAGTCTAAGTGCAGCACCGGGTACTCAACCCAGTCCTTCTCCAGAGACGCGATGGCCAACCCCTCGAACAGTTCCTTTTTCCCCTGAAAGTATGCCTCCATCGTCGACACCAGCAAGCTCTTGCCGAACCGCCTCGGACGGCTCAGGAAGTAATATTTTCCCGTCGCCGCCAGCTTGTAAATCAACTCGGTCTTGTCAACATAGACATACCCGTCCCTGCGGATGTCCTCAAAACTCTGTATTCCAATCGGGTATAGCATACGCCTGTCCTTTTAGTTCATTATCTGCAAAGATAAGAAAACTTTTCGTAAGCATCCGACAAAGCACGACTGCTATTTGTCGCCAGCGTGATATGGCTTTGCCGAAAAATCAAAGTTATATGCCTGCCCACCAGCCGCAGATTTGGCTACAGAATGACCTTCCATCCGTCGATGCGGCGGTTCGCGGTGGAGAAGTTGACGCCTATTTTGAATATCTTCCTGTGGTCGTCGGCGAACGGCCGTGCGTAGCCCCTCTCCTCGATCTGGGCGAGGGCTTCGTCCGGGGTGGAGTCGGTCTT
>DCCQ01000098.1:1885-15821 GCA_002314195.1 Bacteroidales bacterium UBA1077
GAGGTCGCGCGCTCCGTCTCGACATATTCCCCCATCAGCTCTATGATGATGTACATCGCATACTGGAAGTCTTTCTCGCAGTCAGCCTGGATCTGGTAGTTCGTCCTGGAGAAGAGGGTGTCCAGGCGGGTCATGAAGCTTTCCGGGTTGCCGGCCTCCACATCCATCGACATGAGGGAGATCAGGGTGTTGGTGGAGTCGCTCTGGACCGGGGCGTAGTAACCCAGCAGGAAGTTGAGGAAGCCGTCCTTCACCTCCATGTTCGGGAAGCCGAGGGTGTAGAGGTTGAAACGCGGGTCGAAGCCCTTGATGGTGAGGTAGCCGCTCTGGTAGAGCAGAGGGACGGGGTTCAGGAACGCCGTGTTCACGTCGGTCAGAAGCGATGAGCCCACGAGGTCGCCCGACAGACGTGTCACGTCGTACGAGGTCTTCCTCATCACCTTGACCAGGAAGGACGGCGTGCCCGTCTCGAACCAATATTCCTTGAACTTAAGGCTGTCAAATGTATTCAGGAGGCTGAATGGATTATAGACCCCAATTGAACCTTCGCAGAAATGATAGCCGTCGTACATCATGGCAAGTTTCTGACGGCACTCGTCGTCGGAAAGTCCATTGGCTTCGGCGAGTTCCCTGACACTCTCCGAGAAATAGTCATTGAGGTCCATCTCCGAGATTCCGCAGATGTCCGTATAGCGCGCGTCCATCGAGATGTCCTTCGGGTTGTTCAGGTCGCTGAACACGCTCATCTTGCCGAGCTTCGTGACCCCGGTGAGAAAGCCGAAGCGGATGTAAGCATCCTTGGACTTCATCACGCCGTAGAAGCCCCGAAGCATCTCGCGCATCCTGTCCTGAAGCTCCGGACGGTCAAGGTTGTCGATGACAGGCTTGTCATACTCATCAATCAGGATGACTACCTGACGGCCGGTCTTCCCGTACGCGGCATCAATGATGTCCTTGAATCTGGCTGGATATGAGTCAAAACGTTTGGTGACACCAAATTTGGCCTCCATATTGGCTAAATGCTGAGACAGGGTGACATCCAATGCGGACTCGTCATTGTATGACTCTCCGCCCAGATCGAAGTGCAGCACCGGGTACTCAACCCAGTCCTTCTCCAGAGATTCTATAGCCAGCCCGTCGAACTGTTCCCTCTTCCCTTGGAAATACGCCTCCATCGTCGACACCAGCAGGCTCTTGCCGAACCGCCTCGGACGGCTCAGGAAGTAGTATTGACCGGTATGGGCAATCTTGTAAATGAGATCAGTCTTGTCAACATAGACGAACCCGCCTTGACGGATTTTCTCAAAACTTTGTATTCCAATCGGGTATAGCATACGGACTGTTATTTTAACTCATTATCTGCAAAGATAGAATTTTTTTGGCATAATGGTAATCCTTTACGGGTATCGATTTAGTTGATGTCTTCCGACCTTGGGTGCTGCATACCACATACAGAAAGTCATTCTATTATATCATAAAAAGTGGGGAACGGCTTAAGGATGCCGTTTCCCACTTTTTCAATGCGGGTCAATCGCTACTATTCGGCTTTTTCGCTTCCGCCGCCTATGGCACCGTTGTAGAGAGTCTCTTTTTCAGGATAGACATAGGTCCAGCCATTGTTCGCGTCAACATCAATCTTTACAGCGATAGCTTGGTGAACACTTCCGCCATCTTTGAGTGACTTCCTGTTGATCGGAAGTTTCCAACGCTTGTAGTCGCTGAATCCGAATCCCTCACCCCAAAGTTCAAGCTCGCGATAGTTCCTGATGTCCTTGATCAGAGCCTCGCCTGTCGTCGTGCAGTTGTAGGTGGTTCTGCCAGTCTCAACATTTAACTTGTTAAGAGCATCCTGCGCCGCGGTCTCATTGCCAAGATAATAGTTGGCCTCGGCTTCTATGAGAACCATCTCTGAAGTTCTGATGAAAGGAAGATAGCCAACACCAGGGGTCCCGAAAACATAATATTTAATATGGTCTCCGAGTCTATAGTATCCTGCTGCCAATGGAGTCGAGAACCCACTTACAGTCTTTGAAGCAACAAAATCCGCAACTTCTCTAAACAAATCCTTGTTCGTATAGACTTTTTTGTTCTGATTTACCTTAAACCCAAGATAACCTTGAGTTTCATCCACATCACCTTCCTTGTATGAAGGGAATTTGTCAAGAGTAAGGAACAACGCCTTACGGACATCATTGTTGTCCGTAATCTGGTCTGTCAGCTCCGTGTTGATTCCCCCAGCACCGTTTGATGAGCGAGAGGCGTAATAGCCGTTGCAAGAGAACATCGTTCCATAAGTCCAGTACCATTGATTCTCTGTCTCATCACCGAAACTGCCAAAGAGCCATTCACTGTTAGGTCTGCAGAAACCGTCATTGTAGGCCTCTCCTTTCACAAGTGGGAATCCTTCTTCAGCAAGTTTCGCCTCTGAAAGAGCCTTGGCGTAATCTTGTCTGGTAAGGGCAGCTCTGGCATAGACAGCGTGCGCCACGTTTACATTAGGAATCCACACATCGCCTTTTTCGCGGGTTACTTTCCCTGCTTTGCCGAAATTTGTGATGGCCTCATCACAGTCTGCATAAATCTGTGCATAAACCTCGGCTTGAGAAGAGACAGGGAGGTCTCCTGTGGATACGTCAAGTCGCAGCGGCAATCCATCACTTGCTCCGTTATTTGAGTCTGTCCATCGCTTTGCATAGTACTGGAGAAGCTTTTGGTAGCCGTATGCCCTGAAAGTAAGCGCGGCTCCCTTGACGAACGCTTTTTCTTCATCCGTGGCCATTCCTGCATCAATCTTGGACAAGATCTCATTGGCTTGTCCGATGAGATTGTAATAATAGTACCAAGCATATATACTGTATTTGATGGTCTTGTTGTTACAGAATCCCATGTTGTGAACTGTTGACCATCCTGTAGCATATGCATTATAGGTGTAGTCCTGGCTTGGATAGTTCTCAAAAAGACGGATCACGGCATTCTCGCCACAGTCTCCTTGGCTGCCCATATACTGTTGTGTGCACATGGTCTCGGCGATTCCGTTCAACGACGCATAGGCATTTTTGTAGTTGTTTGCCGAGAGATCCTCCCTTAAGGAATCAGTCGGTGACGTGTTGAGGTAGTCCTTTCCGCAAGATGACACGATGACCGCACCAGCGGCGAAAACGCCAAATATTTTAATAAAAGATTTCATATTCATTTCTTTCATTTAATGGTTTGGATTAAAGATCGAGGGTAACACCAAGGTTGAACACCCGCGCGGTTCCATAGGTGTCGTCTGACTCCCCGTTGAAAGAGAACTGAGGGTTCATACCCTTGAGGGATGTTATGGTGACAAGATTCTCCACACTTGCGTTGAGGAGGATGCCCTTGACATTGATCTTGTCAGTCCATCTCTTAGGAAGCCTGTACCCAAGATTGATGTTCTTCACCACAAAATATGACGCATCCTGAAGCCAGCGGCTTCCGGCCGCATTGTTATACTTGCTTCTCTCAAAGTCAACAATCGGAATCCCGTCAGGGTCGATTCTGTTGGCCTCCGTCATGCCGGCAGGCTGAGCAGTCCATGATTTAAGGATGTCTTTATGATTTTGCTGCGAACTGGATGCACTGGAAGTGGACATGAGAGTGGCGTAAGAACTGTCGTAAACTTTTCCGCCAAGGCTGTAGGTGAACAGGGCGCTCAGAGTGAAATTCTTCCATGTGATGGCTGTGTTGAAAGAACCGTAAGCCCAAGGGATTGCGGATCCGCACCATTCACGTGAAGCATAGTTGTAGTTATATGTGTAGTCCTTGCCGTTTATTGTGACCAGTTCTCCAGCTTTTTCCGCTGCTGCCTTCATGTCAGGATCAAGGTTGTAGACAGAGTATCCATTTGTTTGATCGACACCTATGAACTTATAAGCATAGAATTCATAGACGGAATGTCCTTCCTCATACCTTCTGGTGGAGTTGACTGAGATTGGCTTGTGATCAGGAAGAGTTATGATCTTGTTTTTAAGGAAAGTCACGTCCATTCCTACGTTCCAAAGCCAATGGCCGTTTCTGATGACATCAACATCTGTCGAGAACTCGATTCCTCGGTTGGAGACAGACCCGATATTTTTGCTGATGGTCATGTTCCAGTCATCTTCCTGATGTGACCATGATCCGGCGGAGAGAGGAAGTGGAACATCGAACAGCAGGTCTTTTGACCTCTTGTCAAAATATCCTAAACTGAAGTTGACTCTGTCAAACGCGCGCCCCTCAACAGCCACATCAATCGTCTGAGTGGTTTCCCATTTGATGTCATTAGCGACAAGGCTTTTCTTCAAAAGGGCAGGCTTACCTCCATTCTTGTCAATTTCATAGAGACCTTGATAACCATAAAGGCCAACTCCCGCGTCATTACCAACCTCGCCGAAAGCAGCACGGAGTTTGAGTGCATCGATCTTGTCAACGTTTGCCATAAAGTTCTCTTTCTTTATGTTCCAGTTCGCTCCGACAGAGAAGAAATTACCCCAACGGTTGTCCGGATGGAACCTTGAAGATCCGTCACGACGGATGGATGCATCGAAGAAGTACTTCTCGGCGTAGTTATAACGTACTCGCGCAAGATATGACTCTGTTTTATAAGTATCATTGAAACCATACACATAGGAATTGCTCAGGAAATTACCAATAACAAGAATTCCGGGAACCGCCATATCAGTGTTCATGGTTGATTGGTACTTTCTGAGATAAGAATAGTTCTCGTGTCCCGCGAGCACGTCAACATGATGAGATCCAAATTCACGTTCCCAGTTCAGCATTTCAGAAAGGGTGTAGTCGTGGTAGCGATAGTTTGTGTTCGTGAAGCGGCCGTTGTTCGCTGCTCCGTCACCTATATCAGGGTTGTTATACTTTTCCGTGGATGTCGTTGAATGGTTTACGATTCCCTTAACAGTGGCGGAGAAGCCGTAAGGAAGTGTAATGGTTGCGAAAGCCTGTCCGCCCAAAACATTACGATGCGAGTTCTGTCGGTCGGTCCTGAGTTCGTAGGCAATGTTTCTGTTGTCCAGATAGTCAGCCTTGGTGTCATACTGCTTCTCCCCGTTGGCGTCAAGAGCGAAAGAGCCATCGGCATTGTGGAGATAGTAAGGGTAGATGGGAGCCGTATACCTTGCGATGTAGAACGGATTTGCATAGTAACTTCCGGTCGCGTTATCATTGAAGTTGCGCTCGGAAACTGTCGCATTGACATTTACCCCTGCCTTGAACCACTTGTTAGGGGTAAATGAGGTGTTGATGCGGCCCGTCATTCTCTCATAGCCGCTGGCCACGATGTAACCCTGCTCGTTGGTGTAACCAAGGGAAGCGTACACATTGAATTTGCTGGAAGCGACACTCCCTGAAACTGAGTAGTCCTGACGGTAACCGGTGCGCTCCACGGCATCGAACCAGTTGAGGTCATTGTAAATACTTTTACGTTTGGCCACAAGTTTACCATTAGCGTCAAAAAGGGCGTTATCATCCGCATCAAAGATGTTTAGCTTCGCATAGTCGGAGATAAGATATTCAGAAGCATAAGCGGCAGCCTGCGCCTGATCACCACCAAAATAGTGGGCTGCGTAGTTCTTCATCGCGGTCCAGGAAACCTCCATCCATTCCTCTGGATTGAGGGTCTCATATTCAGGAAGTCCTCTGGTGTAGACACCTTGATTGATTTTGACCGTGATGGACGGGTCTGTCGAGCCGCGTCCGCTCTTGGTGGTGATGAGGACGACTCCGTTGGCGGCGCGGTTGCCGTATAGGGCGGATGAAGCCGCGTCCTTCAGAACGGAGATGCTGGCGATGTCCGCAGGATTTATCTCGGCGATGTTGCCCTCGAACGGCGCCCCGTCCAAAACGAACAGAGGAGTGTTGGAGCCGTTTACGGAACCGAATCCACGGATTCGGATTGTAGGGGCGGCTCCAGGTTCACCATAGGTGTTGTTGACCTGCACGCCTGGGGCGGCCCCCTCAAGGGCACCGGTGGCAGATGTGGTGGTGCGCAGCTCAAGTTTCTTCTCGTCGATCTGTGCGACAGAGCCTGTTATGGACTCCCTCTTCTGAGTACCATAGGCCACAACGACAGTCTCGTTGATTGAATTCGCTTCCGCAAGTAGCGTGACAGAGACATACGGAGCGATCTTGACAGTCTGCGGTCTCATCCCGAGGAAGGAGATCTCAAGTTCTGTGGCGTTGGCCGGGACATTTGCGATGGAGAACTTACCGCTTGCGTCCGCATAGGTTCCGATGGTTGTCCCGGGAACGACGATGGAGGCACCTGCTACTGGCTGTCCATCATCAGAGTTTACGACACCAGAAACATTCTGGGTCTGGGCGAATGCCGCACCTATGCTGACAAGCAGGCACAGCGCGATTGTTAGTAATTTTTTACCCATAAGCTTAAAACTTTTGTTAAACCTGACGTTTAGCAAAAGCAAGCCTTAGGCAATGATGGCACTATGGGTTTTATTTGACAGGCCGATCAGATGACCTTCCAGCCGTTGATGCGGCGGTTCGTTGTGGAGAAGTTGACACCTATCTTGAATATCTTCCTGTGGTCGTCGGCGAACGGTCGTGCATAGCCCTTCTCCTCGATCTGGGCCAGGGCGTCGTCCGGTGTGGAGTCGGTCTTGATCTCGATGACATAGACGTAGTCCTTGGTCTTTATGAGGATGTCTATGCGGCCGTTGGAGGTCGCGCGCTCCGTCTCGACATATTCCCCCATCAGCTCGATGATGATGTACATCGCGTACTGGAAGTCCTTCTCGCTCTCTCCCTGGATCCGGTAGTCCGTCCTGGCGAAGAGGGCGTCCAGGCGGGCCATGAAGCTTTCCGGGGCGCCACCACGGATGTCCTTGGTCATGCGCGAGATGAGCATCATCGGGGTCTCGGAGCCCACTGGGGTGTAATACGGCATCAGATAGTTCAGGAAACCGTGCTTCACCTCCCTGTTCGGGAAGCCCAGACGATACATCTGGAAATCCTCGTCGTAGCCCTTGATGGTGAGGTAGCCGCTCTGGTAGAGGAGCGGGACGGGGTTAAGGAACGCCGAGCTGATGTCTGTAAGAAGCGAGGAGTCGGCCTCCTGCTCCGACAGGCTCGTGATGTCGTAGGAGGTGTTCTTCATTACCTTGACTAGGAAAGATGGGGTACCAGTCTCGAACCAGTACTCCTTGAACTTAAGGCTGTCAAATGTGTTCAAGAGACTGAATGGATTATATATCCCGATTGAATCTTCGCAGAAATGATAGCCATCGTACATCAGGGCAAGTTTCTGCCGGCACTCTTCTTCGGAAAGGCCATTGGCCTCAGCAAGTTCCCTAACACTATCTGAGAAATAGTCTTTGAGATCCGCCTCTGAAATTCCGCAGATGTCAGTATAGCGCGCGTCCATCGAGATGTCCTTCAGGTTGTTCAGGTCGCTGAACACGCTCATCTTCCCGATCTTCGTGACCCCGGTGAGGAAGCCGAAGCGGATGCAAGCATCCTTGGACTTCATCACGCCGTAGAAGCCGCGGAGCGTCTCGCGCATTTTGTCCTGAAGCTCCGGACGGTCAAGGTTGTCGATGACCGGCTTGTCATATTCATCAATCAGGATGACGACCTGACGGCCGGTCTTGTTGAAGGCGCACTCTATCAGGTTGTCGAAGCGGACTGAAAAAGTTTTGTATTTTTTCACAACGCCAAATCGTGATTCAAGGGTTTCCAGTTGTCTCCCGATTTTATCATTCAACGCCTCCATGTCAGTGTAGCTGGCTCCGCTCAGGTCGAAGTGCAGCACCGGGCACTCGACCCAGTCCTTCTCCAGAGATTCTATAGCCAGCCCCTCGAACAGTTCCTTTTTCCCTTGGAAATACGCCTCCATCGTCGACACCAGCAGGCTCTTTCCAAACCGTCTCGGACGGCTCAGGAAGTAATATTTCCCTGTCGCAGCCAGCTTGTAAATCAGCTCGGTCTTGTCGACATAGACATACCCGCCCCTGCGGATGTCCTCAAAACTCTGTATTCCAATCGGGTATAGCATACGGACTGTTATTTTAACTCATTATCTGCAAAGATAAGAAAACTTTTCGTGAGCATCCGATAAAACGCGACTGCTATTTGTCTCCAGCATGGTATGACTTTGTCGAAAAATCAAAGTTATATGCCTACCCACTGGCCACCGGGCCTGTCGAGACCGGCTGTTTGCAACCCACAGGCACGGGAGGATGCCTGTGGGTGGGTTGAGAGGCCGATTCGTGTGTCTGACCCTATCCCCCAGCAAGGGGGTCAGCCACAACGACCTGCCTCTGACGACTGTCAGAAGCACATCACTGTGTCAGTGGTTTGAAACGCATAAGGTAGCATCCGAAGAAGTACGTGTTGACGTAAGTATCGTATGCTTACGTTAAAGTACATGTTGACAAAGTAATATGCAACTGGCACAGCTGAGATGCCGGTCGCATTGTCTTTATAGAAGGGAGATGTCCTCGAGAGTTACTATGCTTGGGCTGAGTGAGCGGTGGCATAGTTGCCAGAGAGCAGGTCGGTTTGCTCCTTTCTGTCTAGCCCGTATTCCGGGATGCGGAGGAGGACATCTTCAAGTCATGTCCGTTCATCACGCAATGAGCCTTGCAGGTGGAGGCCATCATGGAATAGACCACCGCGGCTCTCTGTGCGGCCTAGTCGTCTCTACAGAACAGGTAGTTCTTGCGCCCTTATGTTGTACACCACATAAGCGCCCGATGGCCAAGGGCCTGATGCTGTTTTCCCGTCTATCTTGTAGCGGCCATCGGTGACATAGAGGGACGGTTTTTTCAGGATCTCCTTGACCGACTATCTTTGCTCCAGACACGCGGCCCGGATCTCTTCGATTTGTTTGCGTGTAAGTATGATTTTGATTTTTTCGGCAAAGGTATGCCACGCTGGAGACAGATAACTGTCGTGCTTTGTCGGATGCTTACTTTGAGGCTTAGAGCTTGTCTTCGGACAGTCTCTAAACATAAGAACCCCCTGAAGTCAATGGCTTCCGGGGATCTGTCATATTTAATAACCGCTACAACGTTGGAGGAGTACATTGAGCGTCTGTCAAGACTCCTTTCTTGTTGTCAGCGACATCCCACCAAACTCTGTTGCTGGTGTTGTCCTCTCCACCTGAAAGTTGCTTGACGGCCTCAAGGTAGTTGTCCTTGTTGTAGGCGATGTCTGTGTCTGAGTAGTAACCTATGCGGTAAGGATAATGAGTGTTGCCGAGTGTCACCGCTCCCGGTCCGACCGGAAGGTAAGGAATGTCAAGCCTTCTCCAGTCAGACCAGACTTCCACACCGTCGGACAGATAGCCCGCGATCCAGCGTTGTATGGCAATCTGTTCCAGTCCTTTTGAAGGAGTGTAGGCCACAGCTTCCGAGCGGACATATTCATCAGCTCCGGATGCTCCCCATTGCTCAAAGGAAGCCTTGATTCCTTTCTCGTACAGGCTTTTGGCATCGGCTGAAATCCATCCTCTGTAGGCCGCCTCGGCTTCTGTCAGAAGCACACGCGCTGCCGGAATCACCGGGAAAGTGGCGTCAACAGCCAACATCTTGCTGCTGATGCTGCAGCAGGTGGTGCTGAACGCAGAGACAGCGTTGTTGTCAGAGAGGCCGAACGGAACTCCGTAGAAAGAGCTGTGCTTGTCCCTTGGAAATTTTGCCTCATCGCGTGCGCCTTTGTAGCCCTCGATGTCGAAGTATTCAAACATTCTGTTGTCCTTCAATGACTTCATCTGCTCGACTATGAAGTAATTTGGCACCTGGTTGAATCCTGCTGCGGAGTAATCCGGTGAACACCAGAAGTAGAGGCGGTTCCATGTCAGGTCATCGAAGCTGTAGTAGAACGTGTCGGAAGCTGTTTCCATGCCACCGTCGTTGTAGGCTGCCGCGAATCTTGACTTTCCTACTGACGGGGCGACATCGCAGAGCTTTATGGCAAGAAGCATGCGCAGCGAAGCGTTAAGTTTCTTCCATTTCGCGATGTCTCCGTTGTAGATGATGTCAGCTGAGGTAAGGCTCTCGCTCTGGTCAAACTGCTTGAATGCCTCTGACAGAGATTCGTCTAGTTGGGTATAGACAGATTCCTGAGAGTCATAGGCAGGTTTCCAATTGTCATCGGACGCACCTTTGAATGCCTCGGAAAGGACGATTGGCCCGTAGATGTCGGTGAGTGACATGTAGTAATATGCCGCCAAGGTCTTCGCTGCCGCTATCTGGTTGGCGTTTGAGCCGAAAGACTTCACGTTGGGCTGGTCTTTCTGAGTCTCGTCCTCGTTCATCTGCACAATCATGTTGAGGTTTTTAAGCGGGTACAGGTAAATATATCTGACATCGCTATACTGTACGGTGGTTCCAAGCGGTCCGTATTGGTTGTTCTTGGACTCCGACAGATAACCGGTCCACTCCTGCTGCCAAGGGTCGTAGCCGTTCTCAGTGTTGCCAAGGATGAAAAAATGGACATACTGGCAGGCACGGCTGAACAGGTATTCGGTGTAGGCCGTTGAAGGCTTGTTCGGGTTTTTGTTGATGTCCCCGAAATCAGTGACATCGCATGATGACAAAGTTGTGGCAAAAGCCGTGGCAGTTAACAATATCTTCTTTAAGGTTTTCATAATGTTCATCTCCTATGCTTTAGAAAGTAAGATTGACAGTGAATCCAAATGATCTGGTTGACAGGGCCTGGCCTCCTTCAAGATAGTTGTACTCCACTCCAGCGATCTCTGAAGGGTCAATGTTAGGGCATGCCGAGTAGATCAGCCAAGGGTTGGTGGCGACAAACGCGACGCTGGCCTTGCTCAGGCCTATTCCCAGACTCTTCAGAACCTTGCCCGGAATCTCATAGCCGACTGAGAGTTCGCGTAGTTTTACGTAGGTCTTGTCGTAAACCCAGTTGTCACAGTTGAAATAGGCGAGATAGTGGTAGTACCTGTAGGCATCAACGTAGCCGGAAAGCGGATTGCCGTCGCTGTCAACTCCTTCCATATAGACACCTCCGCCTACAGCCACTGGTTCACGCTCGTTCACGCCACGGTTGTTGACCTTTGCTGTGGATGCGAGGACACCTGATCCGTTTCCCCACATATTCGTCCACGAAACAAGCTGGCCTCCGATTGAGAAGTCAAGTGATGCATTGAATGTGAGGTTCTTGTACCTGAAAGAAGTTGAGAATCCTCCGGTGAGATCCGGCTGGACGTTGCCTACTTCCTTCTCTACACCCCTCTCCCAAGTCGGTCTGACATCGCCCCACTCAGCGCTGCCTTTCTGGAGTATCGGTTTGCCTTCATCATTGGTGGCCCAACGTGAACCAGAACTGATGACACCGATAGGTTTCCCTTCGATGGCCTTCAAGTACCAGGCATCGTAGAACTTTGTCCAGTAGATTGTGTACTCGGTCTGGTCCGGAGCTAGGCGGATTAGCTTGTTGTTGTTCTTCGCGATGTTCCCGGAGAGTGTCCACTCGAAGTCGCGGGTGCGGACAGGAGTGCCGCCAAGCATGACTTCGAGGCCCTGGTTCCGTACCATGCCGGCGTTCAATTTCCTGTAAAGATAACCAGATTGAGGCAGAACGTTCGCTGAGATGATGTCGTTTTTGGTGTCTTTGCGATAGAAGTTGATGTCTCCGAACAGTCTGTTGCCGAATAACTTGAACTCGGTTCCGACCTCGTAGGAGGTGGAGATTGTAGGCTTGATCGCAGAGTTGACCTGGGTGGTCGGTTCGTACATGGTAGTGAGGCCGTGGGCCTTGGTTCCGACTTCGTAGTAAGGATAGATGTTATAAGCGTCGAGCGTTGATCCCACCTGGGCGACAGATCCTCTGATTTTCCAGAAGTTGAGCCAGTCGGCGTCAATCATCTTGCTTGCCATGAAAGACACGGATCCACCACCGTAGAGGAAAGAGTTGTTTCCGTTCGCAAGGCGTGAGTCGATGTCGTAGCGGAGCGATCCGTCGAGATAGACAAGATCATCCCAGCCCACGGTCGCGGTGCCGAAGAATGAACGAGTCTTGAAATGAGTCTCGCTGTTTTCTGTACTGTAGGTGCTTGCAGACGCGGCTAGATTGTAGTAGCCAGGTACTGACAGCCCACCGTTTGTCTCGCTGTTGAGGTAGTAGTAGTCGTACTTTCTGGTCTCCGCGAAGGCCGCAGTTTCGACTGACAGGCGGTTGTCGAGATAATGTTCTCCCCATGTGGCGTAAGCCTGTGCTGTGAAGTCATTGCTTTGCGAGTGGTAGGTGCTGAAGTAAGGGTCGAACACCGTGGAGCCATTTCCGTGCTTCGCTTCGTAACGTTTGGCCGTTATGTTGTTGTTGATCCTGACTCCGACACGGACATTGTGCGGCAGCAGAGAATAGACATCCGCTGTGACAAGATGGTAGTTGTCGTATTTGAAGTTGTTGAAGTTGTACAACGTACCATAAGGGTTGTCGTGGTAGTTGGCGGCCAGATTGTCAGGGCCGACAATGTTCCACGTCCTCCATGTCCCGTCAGGCCTTTCCCAGTCCTTCAGTTCCTTTAGATCCACGTTGGTCTGTCCCCACTGGGTGTACTCACAGACGATATTTCCCGCCTCTGAATATCCTTCCGTGGCTGCGTTCTGCGTCTTGCGGTAGCGGTAGCGGTAGGCAACATCAGCATTGAGCCAAGTTGTGGGTTTGAAAGAAGAAGTGATGCTGAATGAACGACGTGTGGCCTTGGAGTTGTACATGATTCCTTGGCGCTCGACATTGTTGAATGCCACACGCGTTCTGAATCCATTCCCGGCCTTGGAGAAAGCCACGTTGGTGTTGTTTGTCCAAGCAGCCCTTGTGAGGTCGCGCAGGTCAAGACGTGCCTCCCATGTGTCTGCCTTGCCGTACTTGTCGGAGGTTGGATCCCATGAAAGACCAGAGCGGACAAGTGTCGTTCCATCGTAGCGAGGTCCCCAGTTCTCATCGTTTGCATTGTCAAGAAGATAGGATCCGTCGTCCAACCTTTCCAAGAGTGTGGTTGGAGACGTCCAATCTGTCGCATAAGGATCGGATGATGCTGCCGCGGCTCCCGTGACGCTTGCAGCACTGGAACCGCCACCGTAAAGTTTGTTGAGGTCTAGATGGTTGTAGTAAGTCTCCACAGACGTTGTAGAGGAGAATTCGAGAGAACTGCGGCCATCGGCTGCTTTCTTTGTCGTCACGATGACAGCTCCGTTCGCTCCACGAGAACCGTAAAGGGCTGTTGCTGAAGGGCCTTTCAAGATGTTGATGCTCTCCACATCGTCCATGTTCACGGATTCTCTGGAGACAATCGCCCCATCGACAACGTAGATTGGCTCGCTTCCCTGCGCATTGCTGTAGGACGTGGCTCCGCGCAAGACGATCTTACCTTCGTCGAAGGTAGATCCACCGGCTCCCCAGAATTGTGCTCCAGCGACCTTTCCGGCCAGAGAGTTTCCAAGATCTGCGCTGTGCACTGCGGTAAGTTCCTTTGCGGACACGGTCTGTGCTGAGTAACCAATCGCTTTCTGTTTTCTGGTCAGTCCTTGTGCGGTGACCACCACTTCTTCAAGCAGTTCAGTGTCAGCGGACAAAGTGGCGTCAACCACTCTGTCGGCTGTTTTCTTAAGATCCTGCATGCCTATGCAGGAGAAAATCAGAGTGCTTCCAGTCGGAACATTCTTAAGAACGTACTGCCCTGAGACATCGGTGACAGTACCATTAGTCGTACCTTGTACGAACACTGATGCTCCCACGACCGGGAGTCCGTCTTCCGCAGAAGTGACCGTTCCTTTGACGGTGATGTTCTGCGCGAACACCGTGCTGATGCTTAAGCATAGGCTCAGCAACAATGAAAACATTTTTTTACTCATAAGCCTAAAATTAATTTAGTTATTAGGGTGTTAAGTTAATTGAATATTTATAGTCACTGTTTTCGCCCATTTACGGGTTCAGT
>DCCQ01000135.1 GCA_002314195.1 Bacteroidales bacterium UBA1077
AAGGCGGGGCAGGTTGACAAGAACTTTATGCGTGACATACGCGACTATATTCATGAAGGAAAGGTGAAGTCGGCGGTTTCGCTCTGCCAGAAGTATGACTCTCCGGTGGCTCGTCTCGTCGAGAAGGGAATCGAGCGCATCGGCAGGCCTCTCGCGGACATTCAGACATCTGTCGAGAACATGGGCAACGTTGAGATCGCCAGGCTTGAGAAAGGGCTTCCGATGCTCGCCACCATCGCCGGTGGAGCGCCTATGATCGGATTCCTCGGAACTGTGCTCGGTATGGTGCAGGCGTTCTTCAATATGGCGAACGCGGGCAACAACATCGACATCACACTGCTTTCCAGCGGCATCTACACTGCCATGATCACCACCGTCGGCGGTCTTATCGTCGGAATCCTCGCCTACTTTGGCTACAACTATCTGGTCGCGCAGATCTCCAACCTGATGTTCATGATGGAGAACGCCACCATCGACTTTATGGATCTTCTGCACGAACCTGCAGGCAACGAGGAGGAGAAATAGTCAATGGCATTCAAGAGAACCACAAAGGTCTTGTCGGACACAGCGATGTCTTCGATGACAGACTTGGTGTTCCTGCTGCTGATCTTCTTTCTGATCACCTCGACACTGGTCAATCCGAACGCGCTGAAGCTCCTGCTCCCGAAGAGTACGGGACAGGTTTCCGCCAAGCCTACCGTCACTGTCTCGATCAAGGATTGGGGCGATGACACCTACACCTACCACCTCAACGGGAGTGAGACCCCGGTGCAGTACTCCGAATTGGAGGACGACCTCGTGGACTTGCTTCAGACAGAGGAGGATCCGACATTCTCGATCTATTCGGACGAGAGCGTGCCGATCAAAGAGGTCGTGTCGCTGATGAACATCGCGAAACGCAATCATTACAAGGTAATCCTAGCGACACAGCCTGAATGATGAAACCGTACCTTCGTGACAGACAGAAGGAGGCAAAGGTCTCCACGGTGACCGGGATCGTTCTCACGGTCTCTGTTCACGTGCTTGCCTGCCTGCTTTGCGTGTTCACGGGGATGAAGTACATCTACCCGCCGCCACAGGAGCAGACTTTTCTCGTGGATTTCAGCGAGGACGAGCCGCAGCCTGTCAAGCGGCAGAACAGAGGCCGCCAGCCTCAGGCCGAGGAGATCGACAAGACCAAGCCGGTGGAACTGATCCAAAGAAGCGAGTCGCCGCACAAATCAGAAAAGGCGAACAAGACGGCCGAGGCAAAGCCTGACGATTTCGGGGACGTCGAGACTCCGGTACAAAAAGAGGAGATAAACAAGAACGCCCTCTTCCCAGGGATGAGCAAAAAGGACTCCTCGAACGCCCCTCACGGCGCCACTGATCCGAAAAACGAGTTCAAGGCCGGACATCCTAAGGGGAACACGGCCAGCGGCAAGTCCGAGGACACGCCTAACGCGCGGCTGAAAGGAAGAAATACCTTGGGAGCGATTCCAAGGCCGGCATATTCAGAGCAAGACTACGGCACAGTCGTGGTGGACATCTGGGTTGACAACTATGGAAACGTGACGAAAGCTGTTCCGGGAGGACAAGGGACGACCGTGAACAACTCCAAACTATGGGCTGCGGCAAGAGCTGCGGCATTGCAGACACACTTCAACCAAAGCGCCGACGCGCCGGCGTTGCAGCAGGGAACGATAACATACGTGTTTAAACTTCAATAACTTATATTCAATTACTTATTTATTTTAATGGCGTGAGCCACAAACATTATGGAAGAAAATTTCAATGGTGGTGAGAACCACGAGGAGCGTAGGGATTACGCTGCGGAAGGACCAAAGACAGGTTATTCATCAGAAGGCAGGAAACTCAGACCGAGAAAGAAGGTAGTGCCTGCCGCATCATCCTCCGCTGACGGAGAGTACAAGTCTTACGACAACAGCCACAGGAGCTACTCCAGCGACAATCGCGGCGGTTACGGCCAGCGTGGCGGTTATCAGAGCCGTGGCGGCAACGGAAGAGGAGGATATTCATCAGACCGCAGAAGCTATGGAGACCGCAACGACAACCGTGGCGGCTATGGCCAGCGCAGAAGCTACGGCGACAACGCTGAAGGCGGTGAGAGAAGAACTTCATTTTATGGACAGAGCCGTCCTTCATACGGGGACAGACCGTCTTACGGACAGAGAAGAAGCTACGGAAGCAACAACAGCTACGACGGAGGCGAGAGGAGATCGTCTTACGGCCGCCCGTCATTCGGTGAAGGTCGTCCTTCATACGGCGACAGACCGTCTTACGGACAAAGAAGAAGCTATGGCAACAACTCCGAAGGAGGAGAGGAAAGAAGATCATCTTACGGACAGAGCCGTCCTTCATTCGGTGAGGGACGCCCGTCATACGGACAAAGAAGAAGTTACGGCGCGGGTCAGGAAGGAGGAGAGAGAAGGCCGTCATATTCAAGGAAGCCGGCCGGACACGGATTCGGCCCTAAGCAGGGAGGTTTCTCCGCCGGGAGAGGCGCGGGCCGTCCGGGGCCTAAGAAATTCGGCCGCAAGGACGAGCCGCATTTCACAGAGGCAGACGAGGCGGGAATCAACCAGATGCTTTCAAGGAGGCCACAGGTTGACGTGGCTCTTTCCGACAACGACAACGTTCCTACACCTATCAAGGAAGAGATACGTCTCAACAAGTACATCGCCAACTCCGGAGTATGCTCACGCCGCGAGGCTGACAACTTCATCCAGGCTGGCGTTGTGACCGTGAACGGTGAGGTTGTGACAGAGCTTGGAACCAAGGTCAATGTCCTCAAAGACGACATCCGCTTCAACGGAGAAAGGCTTAAGGGCGAGGAGAAGGTGTACATCGTGATGAACAAGCCGAAAGGCTTCGTCACCAGCGCCAGCGACCCTCACGCCGAGAAGACCGTCATGGATCTTCTCAAGGGCTGCAAACTCCGCGTGTTCCCTGTCGGAAGGCTTGACAAGAACACGACCGGAGTGCTGATGTTCACGAACGACGGCGAGATCGCGGAGCAACTCACACATCCTTCCTACAACAAGAAGAAGATCTACCAGGTGATCCTCGACAAACCGCTTGAGGAAGCCGACAAGGAGAAGATCCTCACAGAAGGCCTGAACCTCAACGACGGCAACATCAAGGCGGATGAGCTTGAATATATCGACGCGGACGACCACAGAAGGCTCGGCATCGAGATCCACTCGGGCAAGAACAGGATCGTCAGAAGGATATTCGAATCCCTCGGCTACGACGTGAAGGCTCTTGACAGGGTTTACTTCGCCGGTCTCACCAAGAAGGGCCTCAAGAAGGGTGAGTGGAGATACCTCAGCGAGGGCGAGGTGAATGTCCTCAAGATGGGGGCCTATGTATAGTCCGGAGAAACACACAGAACACAGAGCTGGATTTGTCAACATCATCGGTAATCCGAATGTTGGCAAATCCACGCTTATGAATGCCTTGGTAGGCGAGAAGCTGTCCATCGTCACGGCGAAGGCGCAGACCACAAGGCACAGGATCATGGGAATCGTCAACACTGACGACTGCCAGATTGTCTATTCGGACACTCCCGGCATGCTCAAGCCGAACTACCGCCTGCAGGAGGACATGATGAAGTTCGTGGACGCCGCCATCGGTGACGCGGACATCATCCTATACGTGACGGACGTGGTTGAAAAGAGCGACAAGAACAGTGAATATATTCAAAAACTCCAGAAGCTGGATTGCCCGGTGGTGGTTGTAATCAACAAGATCGACATCAGCGAGCAGAAGAAAGTCACAGACCTGATTGCCTACTGGCAGGAGCAACTTCCTGAGGCTGTGGTCATTCCGGTGTCGGCAAAGGAGAGGTTCAACCTTGAGAGTGTTCTGAACGCCGTGATGAGCAAGCTCCCTGTAGCCCCGCCTTGGTTCGACAAGGACCAGTTCACGGACAGGAATCTCCGGTTCTTCGCTTCGGAGATCATCAGGGAAAAGATTCTGGAGAACTACAGCCAAGAGGTGCCTTACAGCTGCGAGGTGGCTGTGGAGGCTTTCAAGGAAGGTCGCGAAAGGTACGAGATCAGTGCTGTCATCTACGTGATGCGTGATTCTCAGAAAGGAATCATCATCGGCAAGGGTGGCGCGGCGTTGAAGAAAATCGGGACTGAGGCAAGACTGGAGATGGAGGACTTCTTCCAGAAGAAGGTCTTTCTTCAGCTTTTCGTGAAGGTCAATCCGGACTGGAGGGAGAGCCGCAAGGAACTCCGGAAGTTCGGGTATGAGGAATAAATCCGGACACGAAGGACGATTAAAGGAATAATAATTATTTAAGAGGAATATTCAGGTATGGCTAAAGACGAGTGGGATGACATTGAGACTCCTGAAGGAGGCAACGAGGACGAGGAATTGAACGAGGCCCCGATTGACGAGACTTCGGCCAAGTCTTCAGGGAAATACGACAAGCTGCTCAGTTCAGACAGCAGGAAGTACAAACTTTCTGGAATGTTCAGAGACTGGTTTCTGGACTATTCCTCGTATGTCATTCTGCAAAGAGCCGTGCCACACATCGTTGACGGACTCAAGCCGGTGCAGAGACGCGTGCTTCACGCCATGTTCAGAATGGATGACGGAAGCTACACCAAGGTGGCGAACATCGTCGGACAGGCGATGCAGTACCACCCGCACGGTGACGCTTCCATCCTGGGCGCCCTTGTGCAACTCGGACAGAAAGGCCTTCTGATTGACTGTCAGGGAAACTGGGGAAACATCCTCACCGGCGACAGCAACGCCGCTCCCCGTTACATTGAGGCCCGCCTGAGCAAATTCGCCAAGGAAGTCGTCTTCGACCCGAAGATCACAAACTGGATGACATCCTACGACGGACGCAACCAGGAGCCGACTGAGCTTCCGGTCCGTTTCCCGCTCTTGCTTGCGCAGGGTACAGAGGGAATCGCCGTCGGAATGGCCTCCAAGATCCTTCCTCACAACTTCAACGAACTGATCGACGCATCTATAAACATCCTTCAAGGCGAGGACTTCACGATCTACCCGGACTTCCCTACCGGCGGCTCCGCTGATTGCAGCAACTACAAAGACGGAGCGAGGGGCGGCAGCGTGAAGGTGCGCGCGAAGATCGAAAAGATCGACAAGAACACGGTGGCCATCACCGAGATTCCATACGGTAAGACCTCACACGTCCTCATAGACTCGATCCTCAAGGCCAAGGACAAAGGCAAGATCAAGATCAAGAAAATTGAGGACATGACAACCGAGAAGGTTGAGATCCTGATCCACCTTCCGAACGATGTGTCCCCGGACAAGACGATCGACGCTCTCTACGCGTTCACTGACTGTGAGTGCAACATCGCCCCGAACGCATGCGTAATCGTGGACAACAAGCCTCAGTTCCTCTCCGTCAAGGACATCCTGATCTACGACACAAACCACACGAGGGACCTCCTCAAGTGGCAACTTGAGATCAGGCTCGCGGAGCTGGAGGACCTGTGGCACTACACCTCCCTCGAAAGGATATTCTTTGAGAACAAGGTCTATAAGATCCTGGAACAGAACCAGAACAGTTGGGAGCAGCAGCTTCAGGACGTGTTCTCCGAAATGAAGACCTATCAGGATATTCTCCGCCGCGAGATTCTGATGGAAGACATCGAGAAACTCGTGGAGAAGCCTGTCCGAAAGATCTCCAAGTTCGACACGAAAGCCATTGACGAAAAGATCGCCGCCATCGAGGCTGAGATGACAACCGTCAAGGACAACATCGAGCACATTACCCAGTACACTATCGACTGGTTCAAGATGCTCAAAACCAAGTACGGCAAACCTTTCGTCCGCCAGACCGAGATCACGGCCTTCGAGAGCATTGCTGTCACCAAGGTCGTCAGCAACAATGCCAAACTCTACGCCAACTACGAGGAGGGCTTCGTCGGCCTGTCGCTCAAAAGAGACGACAACGGCACGTTCGTCTGCGACTGCTCCGACCTCTCCGAGATCATCGTCATCGGCAAGGACGGCAAGTACCGCATCACCAAGGTCACTGACAAGGCCTTCTTCTGGAAGGATCTGCTCTACGTCGGCGTGTTCAACAGAGGCGACAGCAGAACCATCTACAACGTCATCTACCGCGAGGGCAAGAGCAGTGTCTCCTACGCCAAGCGGTTCGCGATCACCAGCGTCACGAGGGACAAGGACTACGACATCACCACAGGTGAGGAAGGCTCAAAGATCCTCTGGTTCACGGTCAACCACAACGGCGAGGCCGAATCTGTACGAATATACCTGCGTCCGCGGCCGAAGCTGAAAAAGACGCAGTTTGAATATGATTTCTCCACTCTTGCGATCAAGGGCAAGGCCTCCAGGGGCAATCTGGTGTCCAAGAACCCTATCGCGAGGATTCAGCTGAAATCCAAGGGTGTGTCCACGATCGGAGGCAAGGACATCTGGTACGACGCCGACATCCAGAAGCTCAACGATGAGCAGCGTGGCCAGTACCTCGGCGAGTTCGGCCCGGAGGACAAGGTTCTGGCGATATTCAAGGACGGAACATTCTACACGACTTCGTTCGATGTGTCCAACCGTTACCAGGGCGAGGTTATCAAGATCGAGAAGTTCGATCCGAACAAGACCTACACCGCCCTCTACTACGACGGGGCGGCCAAGGCGTTCTACGTCAAAAGGTTCAGCTTCGTCCTGAGCGACAACACTCCGCTGTCGTTCATCGCCCCGGGAGCGAAATCCTACCTTGTGGACATTTCCGAGGACAGGCATCCTCAGTTCCAGGTGATCTTCGGAGGCAAGTACGAGCATCGTGATCCGGAGAACATCGACGCGGAGGAATACATCGCCAAGAAGGGTTACTCCGCCAAGGGCAAGAAATGCCACCAGTACGACCTCAAGGAGGTGAAGTTCATCGAGCCTCTGCGCAAGCCGGAGGACGACATCGAGGACGAGCCGCTGGACATCATTGATGATGTGGAATCCGCAGAGTCACAAGACGATACAAACTCCGCCGATGCTTCAACCAATGACGGCGGTCAGACCAGCGCCGCCGACCTTCTCGGCTCCGGGGATATTCCTGACATCGGTGACATTGACGAACCTACGCTTTTCTAAACGCAAACATATTCAAAATTCATCAGCGACTTTCGTGACTCCGAGAGACAGACACAGCAAGGTGAATATGAAAGACATATCCCTCATAGGCTTTATGGGTTGCGGCAAGAGCAGTGTCGGAAAAATTCTCGCGACGCTGCTTCCCGAATGCCGCCTGATCGACCTTGACACCTACATTGAGGAAAAGCAGGGCAAGGATATTCCCGAAATATTCAATGAATATGGTGAAGCGGCTTTCCGCCGGATGGAGCGTGAGGCCCTTGAGGAGATATTCAATGACCCCTCCCGCCCCCGCGCCATCCTTTCCCTCGGCGGCGGCACCGTGACTTCCGAGGAATGCCGTCAGCTGATCCGCCGGCACACCGACTGCTTTTATCTCCGCGCCACCACAGGCACCCTCCTTGGCTACCTCGAAGGCCATTCCGAAGACCGCCCGATGCTCAGTTCCGCTCAACCGGTCCGCTTCGACAAGCTCAGCGACCGGTCTGAAAACTCACCGAACCACTACACAACGGTCGCTGAGCCTGATAATATTACCGATAAAGCACCCGAACCGGTCGCTGAGCCTGCCGAAGCGCCATGCACGGAAATACCAAACGAAAAAGAAGCCCTCCGCAACCGCATCGAATCCCTGATGCAAACACGCTCTCACCAGTACCTTGCCACTGCGCACCACATCATAGACATAGACGGACAGACCCTCGCCCAGATCGCCGCGCTCATCAAAGAGACCGTGAAGCACAACATCTTGAATATCAAACGATAAGGTATTTACCTTTAGTTAATGCCAACCAAAGGTAAACCTTTATTTAAGTAATATCCAATCAGTTATCAACCACAGCAAAAAGGCAGGTGAATATTCCACACCGAATAAAAGGTCATTAACACTACAATTAACAGGATAGCTGTCGTTCGGGAAATATTCATTATATTTGGGATTGTAACTCATACACTTTGCGGCTATGGAGGAGAACAGGGCTAAGAGATACCCGATCGGGGTGCAGACTTTTGATAAGATTATCAAGGGAGGATTCTTGTACATTGACAAAACAGGTCACATCTATGAATTGGCACATAACTATAATTATGTGTTTCTAAGTCGACCGCGCCGATTCGGGAAGTCATTGCTTTCCACCACATTCCATAGTTATTTCGCTGGGGAGAAAGAACTGTTTGACGGCCTCAAGGCCGGAGAGTTGGAGAACGAATGGAGAAAACATCCCGTGTTCCACTTTGATATGTCAACGGCGAAGCATCTGGACGAGGAGCAGTTGCTCAG
>DCCQ01000049.1 GCA_002314195.1 Bacteroidales bacterium UBA1077
GATGTGTATTGGCTTGCTCATAGTGCACCTCCTTTCTTGACGAGGATGTCATTGATGTCGGACAGGCGGTAGCGGTCCATTGAACCGAGCTGGACGGGGATGAGGTAGCCGCATTTTTTCCATCTCCAGAGGGTTGCGCTGGAAATCTTGAGTTTTTTCATTGTCTCTTCGCGGCTGAGGAACTCTTCGGCTGATGCCGGGCGTTCTTCTTGGGCGGTGAGGTTGAGCTCTTGTAGGAGTTCTTCTTTGATGACTCTTCCTGCTTGGAGGAGGTCTTCGAGCGATACCTGAACGGTTAGTCCTGGCAGTTGCTCTGATAGGGTGATTAAATCTTGCTTCATTGGGCTTTGATTTAATGGTAAAGCCACCCGCGAAGCAGTAAAAGCGGTGCCGGTCAAGGCTGTGGCTGCATCCTTTGGAACGACTGCTTTATTTCCGTTTCCATTGGATTGCAGCACAAAAGTAGAGAAATGAAATTTCCGCGAAAAGTTCCTATTTCATCTTTGTTGAAAATATTTTATCGCAATTGTAATCAATTGTTTAGATGGATGTTATACAGATTGTTCCTAAATGTTCCCATACCGTAGTTAACGAGTGTTCCCAAGAGATATTGAAAGAAGTTCGTCTGCTGCACTCTTGTATTTGAATACTGACGGAGTCTCGCCTTTATTGAGCGAGGTTGATTTGTAGGCTTTAGCCGTAGTCTCGGGCAAACCAATAGACTTGAATACTACTGAACGAATGTGGTTAAGTGTTCCTACTAGCGGTCTGCCAAATACGGACTTATTCATTAGAAGAAGGATTGCCGCTATGATTACAAGGTGTGGTTTTTCATATTCATTGTCATTCAGAATTCTTCTGAAGTTGTCGTATAAGGCTCGCTTTTGTGAAGTCAAAAGAGATTCTTTCTTGAAAATGGAGCAGAAGTCTGCATAATTCTGGGCTTGTTGTAGTTCGTCCTCGTTGAGTTCGTCTTTTGGAAGAATGAAGGTAGGGTGTATTTGTACGTTTTCGCGAGTCTTGGCAGCACATTTGAACTGACGGAGACTTTGGCCGAACTCATAGGCATTGATTAGCAGTCTTGCCTGACGGCTAAGTCCGATTTCTTCTAGGTAACCTGCTACACTTTTAACTGGAGATAGTTTTATGAACTGGATTTGATGAATCGTTGATTTGTCTCCAGAGATATTGAGGTTCTCAAAAAAGCGCTGGATATTGTCTTTGCATAGAATCTTGTTTTTAGGGAGATTGTCGTTATGTCCTATGAGAGGTATACAGTATATTAGAAGACTATCTACGATCTCCTTGAGCGGTTTGGGCAGCACTCCATCTAGCGGTAGATTGTTTTCAAGACCAGATTCAGCCTCTTTGCGGTAGTCGTATTTTTCAAGTTGCGGCAGAACTTGGTTTGCCACATCGGATAATTCTTGCAAGGTGTCGAGTATTGTATCCATCTTATCTGTTGATGTGTAGTTGCAAAGCTACTAAAAAATGGGCGATTCATATAGCTTTGTCAGAATCTTATCCACCATCTTTTCGTTAATCAAGCAGATTCGTCATTTCTCTGATCATATCGTCATCGATGTCCCTATAACGGGCGAATGCCTTGGAGCCTTCGCAATGTCCAGAGAGTTTGCCGACGAGGTTCGGGTCTTTGACTTTCTTGTAGAGGTTGCCGATGAAGGTGCGGCGTGCCATGTGGGAGCTGGCGATGTCGCAGATGGGGTGTTGTTCGGATTGTTTGGTGACGGGATTGACGGTGGTGACGACTCTGGTGATGCCGGCTCTTTTGAGGGCGATGCGGATGAGGTCGTTGAGTTTGCCGGTGGTCATATATGGGAAGAGTGTGTCTTTCGCCTTGCCTTTGTTGCGGTTCATTATCTCGATGGCGGTGGGAGCGAGGTAGACTTTGACGACTCTCGGACGTTCTTCTTTGGTCTTGCTCGGTATGTATTGGACGGATGTGCCGTTTTCGGTGGTGATGATGTTGTCAGGTGTGAGGGCGAAGAGGTCGCTGATGCGGCAGCCAATGTAGCATTGGAATATGAATATGTCGCGTGCGAGGGCTATTTCGTTGTCAGTTCCGAGGTCGGCTTTGAATACGGTGTCTCTTTCTTCTGTTGTGAGGTAGTACGGGGTTCCGAATTTCTGGGAACCTACAGAATATTTACGGAAGGGGTCGTTTTTCGTGTAGCCCATATCGATGCACCATCGCCAATAGGCTCTGATGGCACTCATATAGGTGATGATGGCATTGTCGCTGCGTTCAAGCGGTGTGCGTTCGTGCCGGGAGTTTTCCCAGGCGTATTTGTATTTCCTTACGGGTTTGAGGACGGTGCGGTATTTTTCTTTCTTTGGCTCGAAGAGTTTGTGTTCGTTGCGGAAGAAGTCCTCGATGGCGAGTAGTGTTTTGTTGTCTGATTTGTCGAGGCTGATTGGCTTGCCGGTGTAGAGTTCGTAGCGGTGGATGATGTTGAAGATGCAGCGGTAGCTTTGGTGCCGCTGGTAGGAGATTTTTTTGAATTTGAGGAAGTCTTCGATTTTATCGAGGAGGTAAATTTCATCGCTTTCTGCCTGCCGGTAGTTTTCGGGGTAGAGGAGACGGTCGATAGTGTCTTGTGCCCAGTCTTGCGTGAAGTCTGATATTGGCTTTTTGTTGCCTTTTTCCGTGATTTGGTTTACGATGCGGTCTATCTGGGCTTTGGCTTCCTGGGCTTCACGGACTTCGGGGGTGATTATGCGGTTCTTGATGACGATTTCCCCGTCTGCGAAGAATTTCGGGAGGATATAGGTGTGGGTGTGGGCGCGGAGTGCGACTTCGCGTGTGTTGCGGTAGCGGAGGAGGATTTCGGCTTTGCCGGTGTCTTTGTTTGTCCGGGCGGAGAGAGTGAGGGTAACCGTTGCCATAGTTTGGTGTTTTTAACAATGGCAAATTTACGAAATACGGGGGACAAAATCAAGTGAAATTGTCCCCCTAATTGAGGACTAATGAAAACGGATGAAAATTGTGTAATTGATATTAGTAGTTGTATATTATTGTTAAATATGGATTTATGGCGATATTTGAAAAGAATTGTTTTCTTTTGATTTCTGCGGTTTTCGTTTACTATTTCCCGACGCAAAAATGCGAAAAAATATTTCCCAGCACCTCGTCCGTGGTGACTTCACCGATGATGGTGCCGAGGTGGTGGAGGGCTTGGCGGAGGTCTTCGGCGAGGAGATCAGGAGTCTGGCCTGATGACAGAGATTTCTTGACCTGACAAAGGGACTCGGAGGCTTTCATCAGGGCTTGGTAGTGGCGAAGATTGGTTACGATGGTTTGGTCAGAATCCAAAGTAGTAGCCTTTTGCGAGTCGGAAAGCAGTTTTCTCAACTTATCGAGGCCGAAGCCTGTCTTTGCGGAAATGTAGAGTTTAGCAACCTTTTCATTAGGATTTGAAACAGAGTTGTTAATTAGACTAACATTAATGTTATCGCCTAAAACATCAACCTTATTCAGCAAAACTAATAACTTTTGAGACTGGACATCTAAATTTGAGACTATGTCAGAAATCGAAGACTCGTTTTCTTCTTCCGATGCGGTGACATCAAGCAAGGCGAGGACAATCGAGGCTTCGTTCATCTTCTTGTAGGATCTGGAAATGCCGATTTTCTCGACTTCATCAGTGGTCTCGCGGAGACCTGCGGTGTCGATGAAGCGGAACAGAGTGCCGTCAATTGTCATCGTCTCTTCGATAGTGTCGCGGGTGGTGCCGGCGATGTCGGAGACAATGGCACGGTCGTCACCAACCAAGGCGTTCAGCAGGGTGCTCTTGCCAGCGTTGACCGCACCGACAATTGCGACCGGAACACCGTTGCGAAGAGCGTTACCATAACGGAATGAATCCGTAAGCGAATGAATATGCGAAATAACATCATCAAGCAACGATGAAAGTTCCGCGCGACTGGCGAACTCGACATCCTCCTCGCTGAAATCCAACTCCAACTCAAGCAGGGATGTCATCTTTAGGAGTTCATCTCTAAGGCCTTTCAATTCTTTCGAGAATCCACCTTTCAACTGACTGAAAGCCACCTTATGGGAAGCGGCATTCTGTGCAGAAATCACATCGGCAACGGCTTCTGCCTGAGCCAAGTCCATCTTGTCATTTACAAAAGCCCTTTGGGTGAATTCGCCAGGACCGGCCATGCGGGCACCGCAGTCCACCAAACGCTGAAGCAAGCGTTCGACGATGTACTTTGATGAATGGCAGGAAATCTCCACGGAATCCTCTCCGGTGTATGAATGCGGGGCACGAAAAACACTGACAAGGACAGTGTCCAAGTCGGAGCCATCAGTCTCTAGCGCAGCTCCATATTTTATCATGTAACCCTCAGTGTCAGAAATGTTACCATTTTTACAAGATATCACTTTGTCAGCGATGGCAAAGGAGTCTTTCCCGCTCATTCGCACCACAGCGATGGCACCGGTTCCGGGAACGGTGGCGGGGGCGCAGATTGTGTCTTCTATGTTGAACATAAGTACAAATTTATCAACAATCCCCAACATATTCAACCCGTAACCCCATATTCCCCGCAAAACTCATTAAATTTGCACCCCAAAAAAAGAACTATGGCTCAAAACGACCTCACACAGGGCAGCATCACAGGCAACATCAGCAGATTCTCGCTGCCGTACATGCTGTCATATTTCCTTCAGATCCTTTATGGATTGGCGGATATGTTCGTGATAGGGCAGTACTGCGGTGTGGACAGCACGACGGCGGTGGCGAACGGAGCGCAGATAATGCACATGTTCACCGTCATCATCATAGGACTGGCGATGGGCACGACGGTGCGCCTTGGAAGGGCAATAGGAGCCAAAGACAAAAATGAAGCCTCAAAAACCATAGGCAACACATTCACCCTGTTCGCGCTCACAGCCATAGTCGCAACATTCATCCTGCTGCTCGCCAACAGAAGCATTGTCAGCATGATAGACACACCGCCCAAAGCCGTCAAAGGCACAATCGCCTATCTGCGAATATGCTTCATCGGCATTCCGTTCATCATCGCCTACAACATCATCGCTTCCATATTCAGAGGCCTCGGTGACTCGAAAAGTCCGATGTACTTCGTGATAGTGGCGTGCGTGGCGAACATCGTACTCGACTACATATTCATAGGCCATTTCGGGCTCGGACCTTCCGGAGCCGCGCTCGGCACCACCTTGTCCCAAATGATCAGCGTCATCATCGCGGCCATAGTGATCCGAAGAAAATCTCTTTTGAATATATCAGGTCAAGACCTTAGGCCAGAGCGACGTACGATGGGCGGAATCCTAAAAATAGGAATCCCTGTCGCCCTACAGGACGGCTTCATCCAGATCGCGTTCATAGCAATCACGGCTATCGCGAACGGCAGGGGACTGAACGACGCCGCGGCGGTGGGTATCATAGAAAAATTCATCGGACTGCTCTTCATCGTACCTTCGGCGATGCTGGCGACAGTCTCTGCAATGGCAGCCCAGAACATCGGTGCAAAAAGGCCTGAAAGAGCCAGAAAGACAATGGAATATGCAATAGCGATCTCCGTAGGCTTCGGCACCGTCGCAGCCGTGACTCTCCAATTCATTCCTGAATATGCCGTAAGAATATTCACGAGCGACAGCACGGTCATCACTCTAGGCGGACAGTACCTGAAAGGCTACGTCTGGGATTGTATATTCGCAGGCATCCATTTCTGTTTCAGCGGCTTCTTCACAGCTTGCGGCTATTCGGTCATCTCCTTCAGCCACAACTTCCTTTCGATTGTCTGCGCCCGCATTCCGCTGTCCTATCTTGCTTCCGTCAAGTTCCCGGACACCCTGTTCCCGATGGGCTTGGCCTCACCCGCCGGCTCATTTCTTTCCGTTGTCATTTGCATCACGGTTTACATTATTATGCGTCATAAAGGGAAATTGTAACACAGACATATTCAAAAGTTTCACAAAAATCATCCGAAAATTCTTTATCTAAATATATTTGGCCTATCTTTGCGCCCCGATTTGAAAAAGGTATTGACAATGAAACGAGACGCAATCGATTTCGGTTCCGACAGCATTCCAGGACTGTTCAGGAAAATATTCATTCCTACATTGATAGGGATGGCCTGTATGGCCGTGATGACGACCATAGACGGAGTGTTCGTCGGTCACGGAGTGGGGAGTGACGCGCTCGCCGCCGTCAACATATTCGCACCTTTCTGGATGATTATGACCGGCTTGGGACTTCTGTTCGGCATCGGATGCTCGGTTATATCCTCCGTCCACCTTTCGCAGAACAACGAAAAGGCGGCTCGCATCAACATGACACAGACACTGATCTTCGGTGTGCTGGTCACGGTGACGCTGACGGTTCTGGTACAGAGCTTCAGCACCCAAAGCGCTTACCTTCTCGGTTCCTCAGACAGGCTGCTGCCATACGTCCTTGACTACCAGAAATGGCTGGCGTACGCCTTCTGCGCGCTGTTCCTCCAGTCTGTCGGCCTTCTGATCATCCGGCTGGACGGATCTCCGAAGTATGCTTCGGCGGCCGCCGCGGTTCCGTCCATCGTCAATGTCGTGCTGGACTATGTATTCCTATTTGTCCTAGACAAAGGGCTTGAGGGAGTCGCCATCGCCACGGCCATCGGATGCTGGACCGGAGGGCTTATGGTCCTGTTCTACTTAGTGTTCCTATCAAAGACAATGAGGCTCTATCCACTGAAAATGTCTTGGAAAAGTCTCTGCCTTTCCCTGCGCAACCTATGGTACCAATTCCGTCTCGGACTGTCGGCGTTTCTTGAGGAGATCAGCATATCGATGCTGATGTTCGTGGGCAACTACGTGTTCATGAAGTATTTAGGAGAAGACGGAGTAGCGGCATTCTCAATTGCCTGCTACATTATGCCGTTTATCTTTATGACCGGAAACGCTATCTCCCAGTCCGCACAACCT
This sequence comes from Bacteroidales bacterium UBA1077, assembly GCA_002314195.1. GTDB lineage: Bacteria > Bacteroidota > Bacteroidia > Bacteroidales > UBA932 > Cryptobacteroides. Next base: position 6,953 of record DCCQ01000049.1, read on the forward strand.
ATCATCAGCTTCAACTATGGGGCAGGCAACCGCAGCCGTGTACATGAGGCCCGTAAGGTGTCGCTGCTCACTGCCTTGGGACTCGGAATAGTGGTCTCGCTTGCCACTGCCTTGGGAATCAGCTATGTGGCAGCACTATTCCTCAGCAAGGACGCACCTGCATATTCAATAGCGGCTCACGGTGTGCCGCTTATGGCAATCGGCTTCACACTGTCGATAGTGAACGTCGCTGCAATCGGTTATTACCAGAGTGTTGAACGGGCACTTCCCGCGACCATATTCTCTCTTTCGAGAGGAGTCATATTCCTTGTGCCTTGCTTTCTCTTGATACCTCATTTCGCTGGGATAAACGGTATATGGCTCGCACTGCCGGCGACCGAGGCACTGACATTTCTGACCATTGTTTCTTTCAGCCTTTTCAGGAAGCCTCAAACAGCAATGCCGTGAATTTATATTCATTGAATATTTTGCCGCTTATTCCCATTTTTTGCTTAAATTTGCAAAACAAACGAACTTCCACGATGCTTGATGTGACTTTAATACCTTTGAGCGGCAGTGCGTCTCAGGATGCACAGTGGGAATGTCCTTCCATTGACTTTCACCGACCATTTCATCACTGTTTGAGATGGTCGTTTTTTTTATATAAGAATACAGTTAGTTAGGTATATATCATGAACTCAAGAAAAGGCGCGACACTAAAGTTGGAGAACGGAGCGGAATTCCGCGGATTCTCCTTCGGCTACGACGGACCGTGCGACGGAGAAGTCGTCTTCTCTACCGCTATGGTAGGCTACCCTGAAAGCCTCACAGACCCTTCCTATTCAGGACAGATTCTTTGCGTTACCTACCCATTGATAGGTAACTACGGTGTTCCACAGGAAGGAGCGGATGAACTCGGAATATCAAAGAACTTCGAATCCGAACAAATCTGGGTAAGGGGAGTCGTCATAAGCGACTACTCTTTCGACTACAGCCACTGGGATGCGGTCAAGAGTCTGGACGAATGGCTTAAGGAGCAAAAGATTCCGGGAATATTCGGAATCGACACCCGTGCCGTGACCCAACTTCTGCGCGAGAAAGGTTCAATGCTCGGAATGATCGTTCCTGACGGAGTCGAGAAGGATTTCCCGATCGACGACCCGAACCTCGCCAACCAGATCGCCATCGTCAGTTGCAAGGATGTCATTGAATATGGCAGCGGCTCAAAGACGGTCGTGATGGTCGATTGCGGAGTCAAGCACAACATCCTAAGATGCTTCATGGAAAGGGGAGTGAAGGTCGTCAGAGTGCCTTGGGATTACGATTTCAACAAACTTGAATATGACGGACTCTTCATCTCGAACGGTCCCGGCAACCCTCAGTTCTGCAATGTCACCGTCGCCAACCTGCGCAAGGCCATGGAAAGTGACAAACCTATTTTCGGAATATGCATGGGCAACCAGCTGCTTGCGAGAGCCGGTGGAGCCAACACCTATAAGTTGAAGTACGGCCACCGCAGCCACAACCAGCCTGTCCGCATGGTCGACACAAACCGCTGCTTCATCACGTCTCAGAATCACGGATTCGCCGTGGATGACAAAACGCTCGGAACCGACTGGGAGCCATGGTTCGTGAATATGAACGATGGCACCAACGAGGGTATCCGCCACAAATCCAAGCCGTTCTGCTCGGTCCAGTTCCACCCGGAAGCATCCAGCGGCCCGACCGACACAAATTTCCTGTTCGACGAGTTCATCAGCAAGCTGTAATCAGAAGAAGTCATGAAAAACACCAACATAAAGAAAGTCCTGATCCTTGGATCGGGCGCGCTCAAGATCGGTCAGGCCGGGGAGTTCGACTACTCAGGCTCGCAGGCTCTCAAGGCTCTCCGTGAGGAGGGCATCGAGACAGTCCTTATCAACCCGAACATCGCCACCGTACAGACCTCGGAAGGAGTTGCCGACAAGATCTATTTCCTGCCTGTCACCCCGTTCTTCGTCGAGAAGGTCATCGTCAAGGAGCAGCCACAGGGCATCCTCCTCTCGTTCGGAGGCCAGACCGCCCTTAACTGCGGTGTGGAACTGTACGAGAACGGAATTCTTGACAAGTACAATGTGCAAGTGCTTGGAACCCCTGTTCAGGCTATCATGGACACAGAGGACCGAGACCTCTTCATCAAGAAACTCGACGAGATCGGAATCAAGACCATCAAGTCCCACCCTGCGTCCAACATCGAGGAGGCCCGCAAAGCCGCCCACGAGCTCGGTTTTCCGCTCATCGTCCGCGCCGCCTACGCACTCGGAGGGCTTGGATCCGGCTTCTGCGACAACGACGAGCAGCTTGACGAACTCTGCGAGAAAGCATTCTCATTCTCTCCGCAAGTGCTTGTGGAAAAATCCCTTAAGGGATGGAAGGAGATTGAATATGAAGTTGTGCGCGACCGCTACGACAACTGCATCACAGTCTGCAACATGGAGAACTTCGACCCGCTCGGAATCCACACCGGAGAGAGCATCGTGGTGGCTCCGTCGCAGACACTGTCCAACAACGACTACTATTTCCTTCGCGAACTCTCAATCAAGATTGTCCGCCACATCGGAATAGTGGGCGAGTGCAACGTCCAGTACGCCTATGACCCGGATGCAATGGACTACCGAGTCATCGAGGTCAACGCTCGTCTTAGCCGTTCCTCTGCCCTCGCCTCCAAGGCAACAGGCTATCCTCTTGCTTTCGTAGCTGCCAAACTCGGACTTGGCTACGGCCTTTTCGACCTGAAGAACTCAGTGACCAAGACAACGCCAGCGTTCTTCGAGCCTGCACTTGACTACATAGTCTGCAAGATCCCTCGCTGGGACCTCAGCAAGTTCCACGGGGTTTCCCGCAAGATCGGATCGTCAATGAAGTCTGTCGGTGAGGTGATGGCCATTGGCCGCAGTTTCGAGGAGGCCATCCAAAAAGGTCTCAGAATGATAGGTCAAGGCGCACACGGATTCGTGGGCAACAAGGAATTCCATGTCGCTGATGTGGACGAAGCCCTCCGCGAGCCGACCGACAAGCGTATATTTGTGATTTCCAAGGCGATGCGTGCCGGGTATACGGTCGATCAGATCCATGATCTCACAAAGATCGACAAATGGTTCCTGAACAAGTTGCAGAACATCGTCAGGACATACGAGGACATGAACTCGTACGACAAGCTTGAGGACATGCCGACTGAACTTCTGCGCCTCGCAAAGCAGGAAGGCTTCTCCGATTTCCAGATCCAGAGAGCCATATGGAAAGACACAGGAGCTGTAGCCGCCAACATGGACAAGGTCCGTGAATATAGAAAATCCCTAGGCATCGTGCCTGTAGTCAAGCAGATAGACACCCTCGCCGCCGAGTTCCCGGCACAGACGAACTACCTCTATCTGACCTACAACGGCACCAAGAGTGACATTGAATATGAAAACGATGGCAAGTCCGTGATAGTTCTCGGCTCCGGAGCCTACAGAATCGGCTCATCGGTAGAGTTCGATTGGTGCTCCGTAACCTGTCTCCAGACAATCCAGAAACAGGGATATAGGGGAGTGCTGATCAACTACAACCCGGAGACTGTCTCAACGGACTACGACATGTGTGACAGGCTCTACTTCGATGAGCTGACATTCGAGAGGGTGATGGACATCATTGACCTTGAGAATCCGCACGGAGTAGTTGTCTCTGTGGGAGGTCAGATCCCGAACAACCTTGCCCTTAAGCTTCACAAACATAATGTCCCGATCCTTGGAACAGCGGCTGAGGACATAGACAAGGCTGAGGACCGCCACAAGTTCTCCAGCATTGTGGACAGCCTTGGAGTCGACCAGCCTGAATGGAGCGAGCTCACAACAGTTGACGAGGTTGACAATTTCATCAAGAAGGTTGGCTTCCCGGTTCTCGTCAGGCCGTCCTACGTGCTTTCCGGCGCCGCGATGAACGTCTGCCACGATGAGGAGAAACTTAGGCATTTCCTCAGTCTCGCAGCGGAAGTCTCTCAGGAGCACCCGGTTGTGATCAGCAAATTCTACATGCGAAGCAAGGAGATCGAGTTCGATGCTGTCGCCGACAACGGTGAAATTCTCGCATACGCGATCTCAGAGCACATTGAATATGCCGGTGTCCATTCCGGTGACGCCACGATTCAGTTCCCTCCGCAGAAACTGTACGTTGAGACCGTGCGCAGGATCAAGAAGATAGCGCGTGCGATCGCCGGTGCGCTCAGCATCTCAGGTCCGTTCAACATCCAGTTCCTCGCCAAGGAGAACGCCATCAAGGTCATCGAATGCAACCTGCGCGCTTCCAGAAGTTTCCCGTTCGTGTCCAAGGTACTCAAGATTGATTTCATCGAGCTTGCCACCAAGGTCATGCTCGGCCTTCATCCTGCCGCTCCGCAGAAGAGTGCATTTGACCTGGATTATGTCGGCGTGAAGTCCTCGCAGTTCTCGTTCGCAAGGCTTGAGGAGGCTGACCCGATGCTGGGTGTAGACATGTCCTCTACCGGTGAGGTAGGCTGCCTCGGCGACGACCTTAACGAGGCTCTGCTGAAGTCCGTACTTTCTGTAGGGCAGAGAATTCCGGAGAAGAGAGTCCTGCTTTCGACCGGTGATCCGCTTCAGAAGGCCGACATGCTGATGGCCTGCCGTCTTCTTGTTGATAAAGGTTACGAGCTTTACGCCACCGGTGGCACGTACAAGTATCTTGTCGAGAACAGCGTCCCTGCGACCAAGGTGCTTTGGCCGAGCGAATGCGACAATCCTAACTTCAAGGGAAGGTTCAAGCCGGCATTGGAGATGATTCAGAACAAGGAGGTTGACATGGTGATCAACATACCTAAGAACTTCTCTGCCCTGGAACTCTCAAACGGTTACCAAATCAGAAGAGCGGCCATCGACTTCAACGTCACCCTCTTCACAAACGCCCGTCTCGCGACAGCCTTCATCCGCGCCTTCTGCTCCACCAGCATCAACGACATCCAGATCAAGTCCTGGGATCAGTATTGATCTCAAGATTTAATTCCGTCGAATATTCGGCGACGAAAAATCTCGGATTGTTATACATAATCAACTGAAAGGCAGTTGCCGCAAGCGACTTTGGCTCCCGAAGAGGGAGGTCGTGAGCGATTAATGAAGATCCAGTGGACCTTCATAGCGAGCAGCACAGAGTGGGGAGGATCGCTGGAGGTAACTGCCTTTCAGTTGATTTCATCTGGAAAAATTAAAGGCGACTGAAAATATTCAATCGCCTTTATTAGTATATTCCTAAAATCAATTAGAACGTGTCGTAGTACTTGGCGTCGCGAGGAGTGACCTTGTTCATGTTGTCAAGCAGCATGTCATTGGTCTTGTACTCGTCCATGAGCTGAAGCATGAAGTTCATCGCCTCGGTAGGATTCATGTCGGCAAGAAGCTTGCGAAGGATCCAAATTCTGTTGGCCGCCTCACGGCTGTACAGAAGGTCGTCACGGCGTGTGCTGGAAAGAACTACATTGACGGCAGGGAAGATTCGCCTGTTGGCAAGTGTCCTGTCAAGCTGAAGCTCCATGTTGCCGGTGCCCTTGAACTCCTCAAAAATAACATCGTCCATCTTGGAGCCGGTGTCGGTCAAGGCTGTGGCGAGGATTGTCAGCGAGCCGCCACCCTCAATGTTACGAGCCGCACCGAAGAATCGCTTAGGTTTCTGAAGGGCGTTGGCATCCACTCCACCGGTCAAAACCTTTCCTGAAGCAGGCTGGACAGTATTGTACGCACGTGCGAGACGGGTGATCGAATCAAGCAGGATCACAACATCATGACCACATTCAACGAGCCTTCGAGCCTTCTCCAGCACCATATTCGCAACTTTCACATGCCTTTCTGCCGGCTCATCAAAGGTGGAGGCGACAACCTCGGCCTTGACGCTGCGGCTCATGTCAGTGACCTCCTCAGGACGCTCGTCGATGAGAAGAACAATCTCGTAAACCTCAGGGTGATTGTCAGCGATGGCGTTGGCTATAGACTTCAGCAGCATCGTCTTACCTGTCTTAGGCTGAGACACGATAAGTCCACGCTGTCCTTTTCCGATAGGGGTGAACATGTCCACAATACGGCAAGACGGATCGCTCTGATGCCCATGTCCAAGAAGATTGAACTTCTCCTCCGGGAACAACGGCGTGAGGAAATCAAATGGCACCCTGTCACGGATGTAGTCTGGAGTGCGTCCGTTGATGTACTTGATCCTCACGAGAGGGAAGTACTTGTCACCCTCCTTTGGAGGACGAATCTCACCGGTGACGGTGTCTCCGGATTTCAGGGCATTGTTCTTTATCTGGCTCTGGCTGACGTAGATGTCATCAGGGGAGTTCAGATAATTATAATCAGAGGAACGAAGGAATCCATAGCCGTCCGGCATGATCTCGAGGACTCCAGTCGCTTCCACAGTCCCGTCAAATTCAATTTCAGTAGCTTTCTGCCGCTGGTTGGGGTTCTGGAAATTCTGCTGAGGCTTCTGCTGGTTCGGATTCTGTCCATTGTTATTCTGACCCTGAAACTTGTTCTTCTGTTTTCTGCGGATGACGTCACCTTGACCGGCAATGTCATCCTTCAAGTCATCGAAAAGTGCATGGATGAATTCCTTGCCATTTACAGGCTTGTCAGATGCCGTCTTGACATCAGGTTGTTGAGGATTTTCGGCAGCCGCGGCTTCTGATGCCTCAGGCTTCTTCTCTTCAGCCGGAACGGCACTCACAACCTGAGGTTGCGTGGCGGATTTAGGCTTACGCCCTCTCTTCTTCGGCGCAGGCTTGTTCTCTTCCTGTCCTTGGACAGAGGCGGGTTGAGCCGCCTGTTCAACCTTTTTAGGTTTTTCAGCCTTCGCTTCAGCCTGATTTTCTTTGGCTTTCTTATCATCGTTCTTCACGTCAACGGACTTGGCGGACTGAGCCAGCGGCTGCTCCGGAAGAGGATTCTTACGTGGCCGTCCACGCTTGGCCTTGGGCTTTTCAGGCTTTTCAACAGGCTGAAGCGATGCCGCGGCCGCCTGTGCGTCCAATATCGCGTACGACAGATTCTCATCTGTCATTTTTTTAATGTTCTTTATCTGATGATCCTGGGCCACTTTTTCAAGTTGATCCCTGCTCATCTGAGTGAGTTCAAATAAATTATAAGGCATAAACTTTAAATGAATCCGGCGTCTTTATCCGGAAATGATTTCAGAAAACAAGTTATGGTTGGTACAGCCAATAGGCTTTCGCCGATAATGACAGTGTGCAAATATAAGATATTTATGATAATTATCCAACTATTTGTCCCAGTAACTCGTACTTTTCTTGAACCTCAGCAAGTCCGCCAAAGCGGCCGCGTTCGCTGAAATCAGGAACGAATATGACTGGTACATTCCGGACGGAACCCATGACACGGAAATATTGAAGCAATGCAGGTCGTACCTGAAAGAAAACTGGGTGGTCGTCATCTTCATCGCCGTGAAATCCCAGCCTGACTGAGCCTGAACCGACATCTTAGGAGTCAACTGAATATTTCCCTGTACACCGAGCGTCTGGGTGATGTTGTCTTTCTTGCTCAACTGGTTGTTAGTGTAGGAATATGACCGGCTCATCGAGAAATTATAATTCAGATTGACGCTCCATGGCACATTAGGATTGGTGTAGTACAGCCATCCGCCTGGAATATATTCACCGGTCAAAGGATGGTAATAAATCCTTCTGTAATAGTCTGCGGCATTGCCAGTGCCACTATCACCGCCGGATGACTTCGATCCGTCGTTTCCTTTGACCGTTCCTTTGCCGGACAAAGAATATGACACCGAACCGCTAACGTTGGTCAGCCTCAGCGGCACTCCATTCTCCAAGATATTGTACTTGTTGATCCTCTGACCTTTTTCGTTAATGGCATAAGGATCGAAGTTCAAGTTTCCGTTTATTCCGAGTTTTCCAAAGACGGATGTTGACATTGAAACGCCGACATTGTTCATTTTCAATGAATCCGCCAAAAAATTATAGCCGGTTGAGAGGTTAAGCTGATCAAGAATCTTCACCTTCTTGGAACCGGTCCCTGTCGTGTCTCTCATATCACGGACCTTGGCCTCAAGGTTGTTGCCGATCGAAAGACTCATGGTGGCAGACTTGCCTTTTCCTGGAGCTGAATTGATCTGTCCCTGATAGATATTGTAGTCGTAGGTTTTCGCCACGCCCAATGTATCGACATAGTTGAACGTTCTCCAACCATTGAACGCCTTGCCCTTCTCCGGACTGAAACTCATGCTGACGCTTGGAGATATCACATGCCTTAAAGCCTGTACTTTATGGTATTTGCCAAAATTATACATTCCATAGATCCTCGTACTCATCGACACCGACCCTGAATAGTTATGTGTCGTTCCGAAAGTTCCGAACTGCTTGCCCATTTCGGTCTTGACACTGTTGGTCTCCGGATCGAAATACGCCTCGCTCTTCCGGAAGAACCAATTCATTCCGTAACTGACATTAGGGGCGACATTAAGGTATTTGAACAGAGTGAAATCAGGTAGTTTGATCGAAAAGTTGTGCGCCATGCCGTTCTGGAACTTGTCAATGAACCCTGGCTCTCCGAACTCAGAGGCCTTGAAATTGATTTTGTTCTGGATTGAGGTGTTGTAACCCAACGCGAATTTTTCATAGAAGCGCTCCTTGCCGACCCTGTTCTTGATCTTGAAAGGGTAGAATGTCGAAACCGAGAACGTGATGTTAGGAAGCGTGAACGAGTATGAGCTGTCCCTTGAATTCTGGCTATGCAACGCATTGACAGACAGGTTGAACTTTCCGTTCCAGTTTTTCGAGTACGATATTGAGGACGAAATCTGGTTCTGAAGGGCCTCGGACACGGAATGTGAATTGTAACGGCTGTTTGAGGGGCTGGAGAAATTGACCGACGCGGAGAACGATGTTCCTGGATGTGCTTTGGAGTCCTGGGAATGCGACCACCGTACGCCGAAGTTCTTGCTTTGGAAGAAGTCCGAGCTTCCTTTCTCTCCTGTCTGGTCCACGGAATAGTTGACAGCCAGGTTTCCGCTGAACTTATACTTCACCATGTACCTTGAATTAAGATTGGCGGCCCATGAGCCGAGAGTATAGTAGTCTCCTGTCAAGGACATGTCAAAATAATCGCCCAAAACGAAATACATACCGGCATCCCGGAGATAGAAACCGCGGGCGTTCTCCTCACCGAATGAAGGCATGAGAAGCCCCGTCGCCCTGTCCGGACGTTTCGGGATGAATCCGAAAGGGATGCCGATCGGAAGGTCAACGTCCTCAACGACTAGATGGGCAGGGCCGAACACCGTCTTCTGGGACGGCTTGGTCACGACTTTGGCAGAAGACAGCTTAAGGTAATAATGAGGGTGTTCAAGGTCGCAGACGGTATATTTACCTTTTGTGATGTTGATGGATTTGTCCGGCATCATCTTGATGTTCTTGCCGTGAAGTATTCCGTCATCCTCCTTTGTGATCATATTCGTGATCCTGGCCTTGCGGGTGTTGAAGTTGTAGCGGACCTCCTCCATGTTGAATGTCTGGCCGCCCTGTGTCATCTCCGGCTGGCCTTTCCACTCCTGCGCCAGACTGTCGTAGGTGCCTCTGGCAAAGACCGTTCCTGTCGCCATGTCGTATTCCATGTAATCCGCCTTGAGCTTAATATTCTCATAGGAGACCTCCACGTCACCCCAATAGTACATTTTTCTCTGCCCATTGGAGAAATCCTGGCGTATCGAGTCCTTCGCGCCAGAGAATGCCGGCCTTGAAAGAGAACTCTTGTCAAGCAGGAAGAGCGAATCAGCCCTGGATGTCGAATCGGCGACACGCAAAGAGTCTCGCCTTAGGGTCAAGGAATCTTTCAGCGTGGGAACAGAATCCCCGGGAACCTGCACTGAGTCCGGCCTGACTGTCTTGGATGCGTTTTGCGACAACTCCACCTCAGCAGCCTTTTTCAGGTTCCTGTTTCTCCTCACATCCTGGCCGAACATTGTCATTCCGGTCAGGGCGGCAAGGGCCGTCATGAGGATAATATTGTATGAATGCTTCTTGAATTGCAATTATTTTCTAAATTTGCAAAAGACAAATATACTACATATTTTGGATTTATATCGCAATTTTCTTGCCGTTATCACGGCCATCACGCTTTCAACGGGTGGATTCCCGGCCTTTTCACAGAATACGGCCGCGGTGATAAAACTGTCCACTGTCGTAATAGACCCGGGTCATGGAGGGAAGGATGCAGGTTGCATCAGCCCCAGCGGGAAAACCATGGAAAAGTCTATTGTCCTGGACATTGGCAAAAGACTGGCGGAGATGATACGTGCCGGTTATCCTGATGTTAAAGTCATCATGACAAGAAGCGATGACACATTCGTGACATTGCAAGGCAGAGCGGACATCGCCAACCACAACAATGCGAATCTGTTCATTTCCATACACATAAACTCAGTGGAAGGGAAAAGAAGTGGCCCGAACGGCTATTCAGTACATATACTTGGGCAGTACACCAGCAAGAACAAGGACCTCTATGCGGGCAACATGGACGTGGTGCGCAGAGAGAATTCCGTCATCAAACTTGAGGATGACTATACAACTCGCTACGAGGGTTTTGATCCGAACGACCCCGAATCCTACATTTTTATGAACCTCATGCAGAACGCATACCTGGAGCAAAGTTTCAAGTTTGCGCAGAAAGTCGACAGCAAGATGAAAGGCGGAGCCATTCAGCACAGCAGAGGAATATCCCAGGATCCGTTCTACGTCTTGTGGAGAACCGCGATGCCAGCGGTTCTGGTAGAATGCGGTTTCATGTCCAACTCAATGGACCGCGAGGCATTCATCACTGAAAAGGGGAGAGATAGGATAGCATCTGATCTTTATGGCGCGTTCCGCGAGTACAAAAAGGAATATGATGGAACGGACGCGACCGAGACCTCACGTAAAACCGATGCCGGCGTAAAGTCGGACGTACCTGACACGTCAGGTACTGAGACCATTCCTAAAAGTAAGGATGCTGAATATCCTGATGGCAAGAATGATAAAGTGTATTATGGCATGCAGGTGCTTGTTTCATCAAAGAATATGTCGGGGAATGACCCGTTCTTCAAAGGACATGACGTTATTAAAATCCGGTCCGGCAGACTTTTCAAATACATCATCGGCTTCTCATCTGATTTGAACACAGCCAAGGGTACCGCAGGCTCAATCAGGCGTGAATTCAAGGATTCATTCATCGTAAAAGTCGAAAACGGAATTGTTGACAGAATCCAATAGGACTATTTCTTAATATTCACGCACTTAAAACCAGCATGTCTATAATTTTAAATTATTCAAAATTATAAGTAATTTAATTATTCGGCAGTTAGATAATTGTTACTACGCAAAATATTGATTACAAAATCATTGCATAAATCAACTATTGTTAAAGATTCGGTTTCATACGGAAAATAAAAATCAAAAACAATACAAAAAAAGATTTTTTATGAATTAATTTTCCCCCAATTTTGCACAAGCAATAACGAAGAGGGATAATTCTCTTGAATTTTCAAATTAATTCATTTAAAGAAATGGCTGAACTGGAAAGACATATCTCTGTCTGGAATGAGTGTCTTAGGATATTTGAACAGAACGTTGAACCAAAACAGCTTGACGTTTGGTTCAAGACTATAGTTCCCGTTTCTCTAGAAGGCTCCACGTTGACGGTAGAGGTGCCGACCGATTTCTTCAGAAGTTATCTTGAGGACGCATTCCTTCCTATAATTAAGATGACTTTGAGAAGAGTGATCGGACAGGATGCGAAACTTCTTTACAAAATTCATCCGGTCCAGAAGGAACGCGCGATGGTGTTTACCGCCGCACATGGAAATGTCCCCGAAAACAAGCCGGTGACGATCAACACATTCCAGCCGTCCGGGAATCCAAGCCCATTCGTGTTCCCGGGAATCCAGAAGCTCAAGATCAACCCCAGGCTGAACCCTGTGTATTGCTTTGACAACCTCATAAAGGGCGAATGCAACAAGATGGGCTACAATGCTGGGATCAGCATTTCCGACAAGCCAGGCAAGACCCCGTTCAACCCGCTGTTCATCTTCGGAGGCCCGGGACTTGGCAAGACGCACCTTGCTCAAGCGATCGGCATTGCCATACACGAAGCATATCCGGATCTTGTCGTCCTATACGTCACAGGCAACGAATTCAGGACACAATACGTCAACGCCGTGAGTGTGCAGAACAAACTGACAGACTTCATGGCTTTCTACATGAGGATCGACGTCCTCATCATGGACGACATTCAGGAACTTAACGGTCCGGCATCGCAGAACGCGTTCTTCAACATATTCAATCATCTTCATCAGTCCGGAAAGCAGTTGGTGTTTACCTCTGACCGTTCTCCGGCCGACTTGAAGAACTTTGAGGAAAGGCTTCTTTCACGCTTCAAATGGGGACTTTCGATCGAGTTGTCAAGGCCTGACCATGACACAAGACTGGCCATGCTCAGGGCAAGGTGTGCCAGAGAGGGCGTTTCGGTAAGCGACGATGTGCTGGATCTTCTCGCGGACAAGGTGAGATCTAATTTCCGGGAACTTGAAGGTGCGCTCATCTCATTGATAGCCAACGCGACATTGTGCCATGAGGAAGTGACCAAAGAGCTTGCCGAGCAAATCACAGGAAACATCGTCAGCGAAGACCAGAATGATGTCACCATCGACAAGGTTCAGGATGTTGTGTGTGAGTATTTCAACATTACTCGGGAAACCCTGCTATCAAAATCCAGAAAAAGGCAAATAGTCCAGGCCAGGCAGATCGCGATGTTCATGAGCAGGAACCTCATTGGAGGATGCTCGTTGTCAACGATTGGTATGGAACTTGGAGGAAAAGACCACGCTACAGTGCTTCACGCTTGCACCACAGTGTCGGACCTTATGGTGACTGACAAGATGTTCAGACAGTACGTGACCGACATTGAAAGGATGCTTGTGCCTGTAGCCAGATAATACAGGTGTCAAATGAATTCAGAAACAGTACTTTCCATCTTCAAGGAGATCACACGGATTCCAAGGGAGTCCGGACATGAAGAGCCGATGACAGCCTTTCTTCAGCGTTTCGCCGAAGAAAGGCATCTTGAATGTAAAACCGACAAGACCGGCAACGTCTGCATAATCAAAGAGGCCACCAAGGGCAAGGAGAATGTGCCGACGCTAGTTCTCCAAGGACATCAGGACATGGTCTGCGAGAAAAGGAACGGCGTTCAGCATGACTTTCTCAAGGATCCTATTGAATATGTCATAGAGGATGGCTGGATGATAGCGAAGGACACGACGCTTGGCGCTGATGACGGTATCGGTGTCGCGGCTATGCTCGCGCTTCTTGACAGCGACATCCCGATGGGAAGGATAGAGTGTGTCTTCACCATCTCCGAGGAGACCGGAATGGACGGTGCTTTCGGTATGGAACCTGGATTCTTCACCGGCAGGACACTCATCAACCTTGACTCCGAAGATGAGGGGCAGATGTTCATCGGCTGCGCCGGCGGCCTTGACACGACTGCCGTGTTCAATTACGTTCAGGAAGATTTCAAGGAGGGCAGCAAGCCTGTCAGGCTGGAGATCGGCGGAGCGCTCGGCGGCCACAGTGGGGACGACATCAACAAAGGCAGGGCAGACACCGTGCAGCAGATGGCCCGATTCTTATATTCAGAATTGGCTTATGGACTCCAGCTTGTCATGCTGAAAGGAGGCAACAAACCGAACGCCATCGCAAGAGAATGCGAGGCCATCATCACCGTCCAGGACCCTGACGCGACAATCGCAAGGTTCAACGCGTTCGGCGAGGATCTGAAGAATGAATATTTTAGGACGGATCCCGGCTTGACTTTCAATGGCGAGACCTACAGGTGCACCGAGAAGCCTGTCAAAAGCGATGTGACAAGGAGGCTGATCATGTCTCTGTTCGCCTGTCCGCACGGAGTCGAGGCAATGAGCCAGGATATTCCCGGACTCGTGGAAACATCGACAAACCTGGCGGCCGTAAGGATGAACCGTCAGGGGCGGATCGAGATCATCACAAGCCAGCGCAGCTCAACCGCATCGGCAAGAAAGATGATGGCGGCCAAGGTGGAGGCCAACTTCCTCCTCGCCGGAGCCGAAGTGACGCATTTTTCTGAATATCCAGGTTGGAAGCCGAACCTAGACTCTCACATACTCAGAGTCTGCGTGGATTCGTACAAGAAACTGTTCGGATGCGAGCCTGAGGTCAAAGCCATCCACGCCGGTCTTGAATGCGGACTCTTCGGCGAGAAGTTCGGAGATCTGGATATGATTTCTTTCGGACCGACACTGCGTGGGGTGCATGCTCCCGGCGAGAAGCTCGACCTTGCGTCCCTTGACAAGTTCACGGATCATCTTGTCGATGTCGTCACCAATTTTAAATAAAGTTATGGTAAAGATAGCCCCTTCTATACTTTCCGGCAATTTCCTGAATTTGGAGCCGGACATAAGGATGGTCAATGAGAACGCCGATCTGATCCACATTGATGTGATGGACGGCAGTCTCGTCCCGAACATCTCGTTCGGATTTCCTGTGATGGAAGCGATTGCCAAGGTCGTCACCGTACCGATGGATGTCCACCTGATGATAATCAATCCGGACAAATACATTGACAGATTCGCCAAATGCGGAGCTGGTCTTATCAGCTTCCATCTTGAGGCCGCGGATCAGGCCGGAAAGGATCCTAAGGATATAATCTCACAGGTCAAATCCTGCGGAGCCAAAGCTGGGCTGGCCATCAACCCAGACATACCCGTCGAAAGGCTTTTTCCATACATCGATGATGTTGACTTCTTCCTGATAATGTCTGTATTTGCCGGATTCGGCGGACAGAAATTCATCGTGGAATCAATAGACCGGATCAAAGCGCTTAAGGCCGAAATGGACAGAAAGGGAATCGTGAAGGACATTGAGGTTGACGGGGGTGTGTCCAAAGTCAACGCAAAGGTCCTTGCAGAGGCCGGGGCGACGATGCTGGTTGCGGGCAGTTCAGTTTTCAAGGCTGAAGATCCCGCCAAGGCTATTGACGAACTTCGTTAGATAATATAACTTATTTCCTTAAAGGCGAACTCAAAACGTTCGCCTTTTTCCGTTTCGAGACATAGCATTCCTCGGTCAGTGACATCTATGATTCTGGCGCGGATTCTCTCACCTGTAGAGCATACTGCGTATTCATTGTATGTACCATGTTTGTACAGTCTGCTGACATATTCATCAGAATTGCCGTAGTTGGCCAACCTGTCACGTATGCATCCGCACAGTATCGGCAATTCCATGCGGATGTCGTATTCCTTGCCTGTGAGTATCGCCATCGAAACTGGGTTCACAAGTTGCGGCGGAAACTCTTTCTGATTGACATTCAGACCTATTCCCACAACACTTGTGGCAATGTAAAAGCCTGTCAATGTGTTCTCTATGAGCATTCCGCAGATTTTTTTGTTTCTGACATAGATGTCGTTAGGCCATTTCACCGAACTGTCGATTCCAGCGGATTCCAGATAATCGGTCACTCCTAGGGTTACGCAGCGGGTTATGGTGAACTGCCGCGAAGCCTCCAAAGAAGGCAAGCAATCATCGCCAAACTTCAGCACCATCGAGAATGTCATATTCTTTCCCGCCTCTGTCAGCCATGAATTTCCTCTTTGGCCACGGCCGGCAGTTTGCCGCACGGCGGCCAACACTGTCATATTGTCAATTTCGGGCAAATGTCTTATGGCCTCATTATTAGTCGAATCAACCTCGTCCAGCCATTGAATGTCAACTTCCTCTTTCATTCGTTCAGATTTTGTCGTATATTTGTATATTTGAATGGTAACGCAAAAATATAAAACATTCTCGATATGATTACACACGATTTGCGGGTCATGGCTGACGCTATGCTCGACAAGAAAGCCCAAAACGTGATTGACATAGACCTCAGGCCATTGGGAACCGCCATCACGGATCATTTCATGATCTGCAATGCGGACTCCACCACCAACGTCAACGCAATTGCCGACAATGTCATTGAAAAGATGCGTGAAGAAGGCAGAAAGCCGCTGCGTACACAGGGGTTGGAGAACAATTTCTGGATTATCCTGGACTACGGCGACATTGTAGCCCACATTTTCCTGACCGAGTACCGCCAGTTCTACAGACTTGAAGAACTCTGGGCCGACGCCCCTCACAAAGAGTACAAGGAAAGGCGTGTTCCCAAAACCAAAAAGAAGGATACAGATGCCGAATAACTCAAACACCCCTCAGGGCAACGACCCAAGAAGGAAAGTAATCCGTGTGAGGTTCAACTTCTCATGGCTGTATCTTATTCTTATTCTTGGAATAGGCTGGTTGCTTTTGAACAACAGTGGCGCGAACCCGCAGAAGATAGAATGGGCGGATGTCCAAGAGATGTTCCTGAACGGTGACATCAAGGAGATTGATTTCATCAGGAATGATTTCAAGGGTAACATCACCGTCCGCCCGGACAGGCTTAATAAATATGCTGACAAGTTCGGTGGCAAGATACCTGCAAGTTCTCCACATTTTATATTTTTGGTTTCCGACAAGTTTGATGCGGAAAAGGAGTTCGGTGAACTTAACGCAAAACTGCCTTCTGATGAGCAGCCTGTCAAGATTGTCATGGAGAATGACAGCAGAATGTGGTCCAGCATTCTTGAATGGATAATCTTTCCGGTACTGCTTATAGCCATGTGGATATGGATGTTCCGAGGATTCAACAGGAATATGGGCGGAGGTTCAGGCGGCCCGGGAGGTGTGTTCAATGTGGGCAAATCCACAGGCAAACTTGCAGACAAGGAAAAAGTCAACGTCACCTTCAAGGATGTCGCAGGCCTTTACGGCGCGAAAGAAGAGGTCATGGAAATTGTGGATTTCCTGAAGAACCCTCAGAAATACACTTCACTTGGCGGCAAGATTCCAAAGGGAGCCCTCTTGGTCGGTCCTCCAGGTACAGGTAAGACATTGCTGGCCAAAGCTGTGGCCGGCGAGGCAAATGTTCCGTTCTTCTCCATCTCCGGTTCGGACTTCGTGGAAATGTTCGTCGGAGTGGGAGCTTCCAGAGTCCGTGATCTCTTCAGGCAGGCCAAAGAAAAGGCTCCGTGCATAGTCTTCATAGACGAGATCGATGCTGTCGGAAGGGCCAGAGGCAAAAATGTTGGTTTCTCTTCTAACGATGAACGTGAGAACACTCTCAATCAGTTGCTTACTGAGATGGACGGATTTGACACAAATTCAGGAGTCATCATACTGGCTGCGACCAACAGGGCCGACATACTGGACAAGGCGCTCCTTCGTGCCGGACGTTTTGATCGTCAGATCCACGTGGACCTTCCTGAACTGAAAGAAAGAGAGGAAATCTTTAAGGTACACACCCGCAATCTGAAAGTAGCCCGGGATTTTGACCTCGGATTCATGGCCCAGCACACACCTGGTTTTTCAGGAGCGGATATCGCGAATGTCTGCAATGAGGCTGCTCTCACTGCGGCCAGACGCAACAAGAAAGAAATTGACCGTCAGGATTTTCTGGATGCTGTTGACAGGATTGTCGGCGGACTTGAGCGTAAGGGATCGATTATGACTCCGGCCGAGAAGAGGACCACCGCTTACCACGAGGCTGGTCACGCCACTGTCGGCTGGCTGTTGCCGTACTCGGATCCTGTGTTCAAGGTCAGCCTTATCCCGAGAGGGGAGGCTCTTGGCCTTACATGGTACCTTCCGGATGAAAGGAAGATTCTCTCAAAGTCCTACCTAATGGACAAGATGTGTGCTTTGATCGGCGGACGCGTGGCAGAGGAGATTGTCAACGGTGAACCTGCCACAGGTGCCCTTAATGACCTTGAGAGGCTTACGCGCATGGCATACAACATGGTTCAGTTCTATGGAATGAGCGACAAGATCGGCGAGGTTTCATTCTATGATTCCACAGGCTCAAGAGGCTATGATCTCACAAAGCCATACAGCGAAAAGACCGCCGAGCTTATGGACCAGGAGGTAAAGGATCTGGTAAAGGAGATTCACGACAGAACCTACAAGATTCTGACGGAGCACAAGGAGGGCTTTGTCAAAATGGCTCAGATTCTCCTCGACAAGGAGGTGATTTTCGCTGAAGACATTGAGAAGATTTTCGGACCTAAGGTGAAACCTGCTGAGGATGAGGGACTGTCCAAGGCTCAGGCTGAAAGTGATACGCAGAAAACCGAGGCTGGAAATGAATAACGTAACGGTCAGATCGATTTCAGGCGTGGTCTTCATCCTTGCGATGTTGGCCTGCTTGATGTTCAATAAGTTCCTGTTCGCCGGACTGATAATATTCATCATGTCCGTGATGCTCCTTGAGTTCTACCACATCACGATGGGAAACAGCTACACTTTCTCAAAGGTGCTGGCTATCATAGCTGCGATCTTCCTTTTCGGAATATTGTTCGCTACGGCATCCTACCATATTCCGATAAGATTCGTGGCGTTTGCTATGGTTCCGATCTTCATCGTGATGATCAACTCTCTGTACGTCAAGGACAAAGAAGAATATGGCAAATTCTCGAACATCTACACGGGGCTTCTGTACATAGCCGTTCCGATTGCGCTTTCAAACCTCATCGCCTTTGACAAGGCCGGAAACTTCAGCGGCAACCTGCTTCTTTGTTTCTTTATAATAATATGGTGCTCGGATGTCGGGGCTTTTGCCTTCGGAATATCACTTGGCAAGATATTCCCTAAAAAGCTATTCCCGTCAGTGTCTCCCAAGAAGACCTGGATAGGCTTCATCGGCGGTCTGGTCAGTTCAGTTCTGGCTGCGTTCGCGCTGTATGAGTTGGGATTATTAAAGTTTCCGCTCATGCATTGCTTGATTCTATCCTTGATCATGTCAGTGACCGGAGTCTATGGTGATCTGTTTGAGTCACAATGGAAAAGGGTGTACGGAGTCAAGGATTCCGGGAAGATTATACCAGGACACGGAGGTTTTCTGGACAGGTTCGACAGCACGTTGATGGCGATGCCGTTCGGAGCGATTTATCTGGCGATCTTCGACCTTCTCTAAATAAGAATCTAATAATCAAATGAAAATACAAGCGAAATGAAGAAGATAATAGTTGACAAGGACTCGCACGGAACCATAGCGATCAATTGGGCGGTCATAGCCATCCTTATCGGGTGTACGTTATGTTTCATCCACAATCCGTACGTCTATATTCCTATCATTGTAGTACTGCTTGCATTCGCTTTTTTCGTGTTCTGGTTCCACAGGGTTCCGGACAGGGATATTCCTGAAGGTGACAGCAAGATGATCACATCAGTTGCCGATGGCAAGGTTGTGATAGTGGATAAGGCCTATGAGAAAGAATATTTCCAGGACGACCGCATCCAGGTGTCAGTTTACATGGACTTCTTCGACGTCCACACGAATTTCTGGCCTATGGTCGGCGAGATTTCCTATTACAAGTATCACCCGGGAAGATATCTGCTCGCATTTCTGCCTAAGGCTTCAGAGAAGAACGAGCATTCTTCCACCGTCATCCGCAACGAGCACGGTGAGATATTGTTCAGACAAATTGCCGGAACTTTCGCCCGAAGGATTGTCTGCTACTCTAAGGAGGGTGACAAGGTCGAAAGAGGCAAGCAGTGCGGAATCATCAAATTCGGCTCACGAATCGACATATTCCTTCCGCTTGACGCTGAGATCAAGGTGAAGGAAGGAGATTTCACAAGAGCCTGCGAGACTGTTATCGCTGAACTTAAATAACCTGTGACTGATACGCCTCAATCAGTTCTACAAGACGATCCACGGCTTCCGTGTCCTGAATATGCTTCAGCACGGGCTTCTTTCCTTTATATATGGTGACCTTGTGGTTTCCTTCGCCGACATATCCCCAATCTGCGTCAGCCATCTCCCCGGGACCGTTAACTATGCAGCCCATTACAGCAATGACTGTATTCTTGAGATGTGAGGTTCTGGCTTTGACTTCCTCAAAAGCCCTCTGGAGGTCATACATTGTACGGCCGCAGCCAGGGCAGGCTACATATTCCGGTTTATAGAAGCGCCTTCTAGCCGCCTGCATCAATTCATCAACGAGATAGGCACCGATTCCGGAATCTTGGATCGAGATTATATCACCTGAATCGCCTGAATATGTTCCTTTAATTTCAAGTTCGTCCAATGTCTTGTCCAGCAGCCTCTTGCCGAAGTCACAAGACACATCTAACAAAAGTGTTTCTCGTGAGGGGGAGTCGTAAACAGCTGTCGCTTTACGTCCCTGAATGCTAATGGAGGACATAGATGACGCAATCTTGTGTCCGTAACGGGCCGCAAGGTAACGCGCCACAGGCAACTCAGCCTCAGGGTCCTCAGTCAAGGAAACCCTCACGGTGTCGCCAATCCCTTCAGAGAGAAGGGTGGAGATTCCCACACAGGACTTGATTCTTCCACTGTCTCCGTTGCCGGCCTCGGTTACCCCGACATGAAGCGGGTAAATCAACCCGTTTTCCTTCATGGCGGACATGAGTTTGCGGTAAGCCTCGACCATAACAATTGTGTTACTGGATTTAAGCGAGACGACAACATTATGAAAGCCTGCATCTTCGCACATTGACAGCCATTCCAAGGCGGCTTTGGCCATAGCATCAGGTGTGTTGCCGTAAAGGTTGGTTATGTAGTCGCCCAACGAGCCATGATTGACCCCGATTCTGATTGCCGTGCCGTTGTCCCTACAGACATCGATGAGCCTTGCGAACTGCCTGCGTGCTTCTTCATGGTCTCTGTGAAAATTACCTGGATTAATCCTGACTTTCTCCACAAACGGAGCGACCATGATAGCCGTCTGGGAAGAAAAATGGATGTCAGCCACTATCGGCACGTTGATGTCAAGTTCCTTCAATCGGGATTTGATTGACTTAACGCACTCCACATCCGCAGGACCAGGCACGGTTATCCGGATCATTTCCGCTCCCGCCTCATAAAGTCTGACACATTGTGCCACCGTGGCTTCCACATCGGATGTGTGGCTGTTGCACATCGTCTGAACCACAATCGGGTTCCCCCCACCGATCAAGACATTACCTGCCTTTGCTGTCAATGTTCTCATTTTGCTTAGGATAATAAACCTGCTGATAAGCCTCACGCCTTAACTGAGCCTTGCCGCGCCCGGTTCTTCTTGTTAGTTGGAAATAAACTCCCGCTGTGACCATTATGTCAAACGGGTACGCGAACCTGTAGTAATCCTTGCTGGCATAATCCGGATCATAAAGCGTTCCCCATGAATATCTAACGTTCGCGTTGATGTGGAATTCCACAGGATCGAAGACCAAACCCACACCCAATCCACCGCACAGTCCGTAGTCGAAGCGCCTGTCTGTGTCCAGGAAGGAATTCACTATTTCTTCTCTCACACGATCTCCGGTTCTCGTTATACCAAGCCTGTAACCGCCATAGATTCCAAAATCGGCCATGACTTTGTAATGCAGGCCGTCCAAATGGAGGTGGGCCATGAATGGAGCCTCTGCGAATTTTATTATAGCCTGCGAGGCTCCTTCAATATTGGCGATCTCCTTTGTGTCCTTATCTTCTTTGAACTTGTAGCCTTCATGGCTGTAACGCAGTCCTATCTTGAATCCAAAATATGGCATATAACCGAACATCTTGCCGTAACGGGTATAGAATATTCCGAAAGTGCCAGGCACTAAAAAGGTTGATTGTGTGTATGGGGGATTAAACGACATTCGATTGAACGACACTCCGTATTCAACCCCGATCAAGGAATAATCGTTCACCTCGAAGACGCGGTTGACTTTGACCGTATCCAGATATGCGTCCGAGTACGTCATCGGTGTAATGACGCTGTCAACCGCCACTTTGGGCATCTTGAGCGTGTCCGAAAGATCTTGAGCCAACGCACTCAAACCAAGAGTGGTAAAGATCGCAACAGTAAGAATATATCTAAAAGTCCTCATGAATAAGCGTTATTTGAAGAATGTCGTCAGATCGAGATCCTGATTAATCTCGCTTCGTTCGGGGATATCGAACAACTCACTGTCTTTCGTCATCAAGAACTTGACCTTCTCCGGCTGTCTATGCGCAAGCAAATTTCCAGAATCCACAATTCCGTTCCTGTTCAGATCCTCAGTGATTCTGATCGAATATTTCCCGGTTTTAAGATACGGGAATATCAGCGCAGAATCTGACTCTATAACATAACTGCGGAGGATCGAAGACTTTTTCTCATCCAGCAGCTCCACTATGTACTTGTTGCCGTTCACCCCGGTGAGATTCAAGGTGAACTGGCTCAAATTGTCATCCTTCGGAAGTGAGACTTTCACCTCTGTGCTGTCGTTCCAATAGCCGTTGATGTCTTTGAATGTCCTTTGAGGAATCTTGAAGAAATACTCGTAACCAGACTGGATATTAACCTGAGGTGTAATATTGTACTTTCTCAGGTTCAGAGAATCACGCTCTATCTTGAACTTCTCGGCCTGCTCTTTCTGCCTTGGATTGATTGACTTGAAAATCAATGAGTCGAATTCACCAAGAATCGGAGGATAATCAAATTCCAACGTGATTCCATATTGCTCGAAAGTCTCAGGCTCAGCCTTCAGGTTCAGTCCGCATATCGTGTCCTTATGCTCAACCTTCTTTCTTGCCGACCTGGACTTGGGCTTGTTCTCGTCCACAAGACTAACCTTTTCAGTAAAAGGCTGGAGCACTCCCAAAGTGTCGGTTTTCCAATACTTCACAAACAGATGAAGGGAATCGGGCATAGGCTTCTGACTGTTAAGCCATAGTAAAAGGCTGTCCTTCTCAATGTTGAACTCGGTGATGACATCCCTTGCCGGAAAGCCTTGGAACCAAAGGGAATCTATCCTTGCGTCAGGAGCCATGAATGTGATGTACGCGGCTCTGTCCCCCGTCCTTTTCTTGTTCATCAAGATCTGTTTGGATGGTTTTTCCCTGAACACATTAAGCCGTAGTTCGGCTTTCCTAGCCTGACAGGCCAAGGTGTCCTTCATGTCGAACTTCATAAGTTCCGCCACCGTGTCATTGACGACATTGACTGGTCTGAACAACGTGTCAAGAAAGGCGATCCTGTCCTCGTCGGGATCATAGAGGTTGTTGCCGTTGCCATCCACCACGGCATAGACGCGGAAAAGTGTATCCTGAATATTCCTGAGCGCGAAATAGCCCCAATCGTCAGTCTTGACAGCGGCGACAGGCCTTTCGAGGAAGACTGCCGAATCCCTCTGATCCTTATAAAGCATCACCGTGGCACCCTTGATCGGGTTTAGAGTGTTGCAGTCCTGGACGATTCCAGTAACGTACATGGAATCGATCGCGTCCCCCGTTGAGAACACGGTGGTGAACCCGGGAAACATGTTTCCTTCGTTGTTGTCAGCTATCGCGCCTGTCAAATCAATCGTGTAGGTTGTGTTCGGAAGAAGATCCTCCTCAAAATAAACAATGACACTCTTTCCTCTTATCTTGTACTTCGGGCTTTTCTTCTGGGGAGGGGAGAGGAATATTCCCTTGGGATCCTTGACGGTGACGTATTCATCAAACGTGAATGTGACCTTGGTTCCATGAACAGGAACGGAAACCGTTCCAGGCCGCGGGTCAACCTTTCTTATCACCGGAGGTATCGTGTCCTTCAAACCGCCGGTCGGAGCCTGAGTCGTGTTGGCACATGACGGTTGGAACACGGAAAAGGCCAACAGCGCGGCCGCCGGCAGCAAAGGGATAAATCTAGAGAACATTTTTTTCATCGCGGATCGAATATATTCAAAAATCAGGCTCAGATTTCAGTTCTTATGACACTTTTTATTCCGTCAATCGAGCCCAGTTTGCGTATCATCCTGTCCAAGGCGGCCCTGTCGTGGACGTAAAGGTCTATATAACCGGAGAATATGCCCTCATCGGTGCTCAGATAGACCTTGCGCATGTTCACACCCATTACCAATGATATGTAACGAGAGATTTCGTTCAGCAAGCCGACCCTGTCAACACCTTTTATTGACAGACGCGCCAGAAAAGATTGGCTGTCGTCATCGTCCCATTGAGGGACCACTACCCAGTCACCATGCTTGGACGCGATGCTGTCAGCGACAGGGCATGATTTCTTGTGTACAGTCACAGTTCCGTCTGGAGACTTGATACCGATGACAGGATCACCGGGAATCGGGCGGCAGCATGTGGCAATAACGTATTCATTCTTGTCCTTCTTGGTTGTCTCTTTCCTCTTTCCGAACCACTGAAACCATGAGTGGCTTTTGTCAGCCTTGCCTGAAGCGAGGACATCTGACAGATCTCCCGGCTTAAGGACTCCAAGTCCAATGCGGAAAAACATCTCTTCCGCATTACCTCCAGGAATGGAGAAATGCTTAAGCAGAATCTCAATCGCGTCATTGTTCATCCTGTACCCCAATGATTCCAGCTGATCTGTCAGCATCTTCCTGCCGAGTTCGGCAAGTTCCTTTTTCCTGCCTTTGAAATAGTCGATCACTATATTTCTGGCATGCCTTGTCTGAAGGAATTGAAGCCACTCCTTCTTCGGCTGTTCGACCTCGGCAGTGATGATTTCAACCTGATCGCCGCTTTTGAGAATATGCGAGAGAGGAACAAGTTTCATGTTCACCTTGGCGGCGATCGCCTTGTTGCCGATCTCGGTGTGTATGCTGTAGGCAAAGTCAAGAGCTGTGGAGCCCTTTTGGACAGATTTCTGGTCACCCTTAGGGGTGAACACCGTAATTTCGCTACTGGTGAGGTCATTATGGATTATGTCAAGCAATTCAAGAGCGTTGACATCAGGATTTACCAGAATCTCCTTGACCTTGGCCAGCCACTTGTCCATCTCGCTGTCGTTCTCGCTGATATAACCTTCCTGCTTATAGGTCCAGTGTGCGGCTATGCCCTTCTCGGCGATGTCATCCATCCTCTTTGAACGGATCTGCACCTCTATCCATATTCCGGTGTCGCTCATCAATGTACAATGAAGAGCTTCGTATCCATTGCTCTTAGGGTGCTTCACCCAGTCGCGAACACGGTCAGGCTTGTAGCGGTATATTCCCGTGATGATGGAGAAAATATGGTAGCACTGGTCTCGTTCGCTTTCTTTGGACTTCGGATCCGGCGTGAAGACAATCCTTAGGGCATAAAGGTCATAGACCTGATCGAAGGTGATGTTCTTCGTCTGCATCTTGTGCCATATAGAATATGGTGTCTTGACCCTCTTGCGTATATCAAAATTGAAACCGGCCTTCCTCAAAGCGCCCTCGATTGGCTTGATGAAGTCATCAATCTGTTTCTCTTTGCCGCTAAGGTTGGTATTAATCAGCCCTGTAATCTCCTTGTAGGCGTCAGGCTCCTTGTATTTCAGCCAGATGTTCTCCATCTCGGACTTGATCTCGTAAAGGCCAAGACGATGGGCGAGAGGAATGAATATGAACATCGTCTCACTGAGAATCTTGTCCCGCTTGTACTCCGGCATATATTCGATTGTCCGGCAATTGTGAAGACGGTCGGCAAGCTTGATCAGCACGACCCTGACGTCATCATTCAACGTCAGCAGGATCCGTTTGAAATTCTCGGCCTGAAGACTCTTGGCATTTGCATCGTTAAGCTTCTTGCTGCGGTCCTCATTGTCGAGCACGTTCTTTATCTTGGTAAGGCCGTCAACAAGGCTGGCGATCTTGTCTCCAAAGAGTTTGCGGATGTCATCCACCGTGTAGTCCGTGTCCTCCACCACATCATGGAGCAACGCGGCGGCTATCGACTTGTAGCCGAGTCCGATGTCGGTGACGACTATCTTCGCGACCTCGATAGGGTGGATGATGTAAGGCCCGCCAGAACGCCTTCTGACATTCTTATGGGCTTCATTAGCGAAATCGAACGCCTTTTGGACAACATCGAGTTCCTGCTGGTTCGCGCAGCGTTTCTCGGCCGCGGCCTTGAGCTGGGCGTAACTCTGACGGATCAGTTCGTAGTCTTGTTCTGTGAATTGTGAGAAACTCATATTTCTACCAAATCTTTATCTCTTTTCATAATCGCCTCCGACACTCCAGGCAGCCCTTTGACGAAACCTCCTTCGTCCACCGTCTGGAATGAATAGGAGAACTGCGCCCCGTAAAGGATTATCTGCCATCCGAACCTCATCCATACCATGAAGAGGGGGATGGCTGCGATGGTTCCGTAAACCGTGTTCAGACGCATCACAAACACCTGTGTCTCAAGGTATAGGTACTGAAGCACGGAGAAGGCCACGCCTGCTATCACCGCGGCTTTCAGCGCATGGCGGTACTTCACGTCAACCGCCGGAATGAACTTGTACATGGCGGAGAAGATCAGCACCGTGACCGCCCAGGCAACAACCCATCCGAGGAACGACTTGATCGTGTCCGTCGCGCCTATCCAGTTCGGGATGAGATCCAGCACGTGTGAATATATGATTGTGCCGGAATATAACAGCAGCACCACAAACGGAGCCAGTACCAAGATAATCAGATCTATTCCGATGCGTTTGAAGAAGGCCCGATGAAGTTTTCTGACCTTCCAGACATTGTTGAACACTGTCTCGACCCTCATCATCATCCAGATGATGAGCCAGACGAACGTCAAGGCGCTTATAAGCCCGAAAACACCGTTCGTGGCAGAATCGAGGATCTTGTCGGCCGAGTTAAGGATGATGTCCATGATATTCTGGCTGATGTCCCACGAGAACAGGAGCTCCTTGAGTTTGTCCGCTAGGCCGAAGCCGTTCGTCACAGCGAAAGCCACTGCGATGAAAGGGACGAAAGCCATTGTGCAGAAATAGCTTAGAGCCACTGCCTGAAAACCGATTTTTTGCTCGGCGAATGTCTGGAAGGCAACCGTGACGACCCTGACATCCTTGACAAGGCGAGCCTTGGCCTTTGACAGCTCGTTCTCGTCAAGAGTCCAAACATCCTGTCCGAAGAACTTCTTAGCCCAACGGAACCAAAGTCTGCACTTGAATATCAGTTTCCGGAATCCCTTCATCCTCAAAGTCTTTAAAACATACCCGAGAACAAATCCGGCTCGGCGTTCTGTTCATTGGCTGAGGTGCCACCGGCAGACTGAGGAAGCATATTCCTGAACTCTTCCTCGCTGATTATTCTGACACCAAGGTCCCCGGCCTTCTTAATCTTCTCCGGTCCCGGCTTGCCGCCTGCCAGAAGATAGGAAGTCTTGCCGCTGACGGACGAACTGTTCTTCCCTCCGTTGGACTCTATCAGCCTCTTCATCTCGTCCCTCGAGACGCTGAAATTACCCGAAATCACTATCGTTTTCCCTGCCAAAGCATCAGACGCGGCAGCCTTCGCCTCCATAGAGAACTGAATTCCCGCCGCTTTAAGCCTTTCGATGTCGGAAAGGTGCCTGGAATTACGGAAATATTCGTAAACGCTGTCCGCTATCACATCGCCTACATCTTGAACCTCAAGTAGTTGTTCTTTGGAAGCCATCGCGATGGCATCGATATTCCCGAAATGCCGGGCTATCTCCTTTGCAGTGGTCTCACCCACGTAGCGTATCCCCAAGGCGAACAGCACATGATCAAAAGTGACATTACGTGACGCATCCAAGCTGTCCAGGAATCTCTGCACAGAACGCTCTTTCCAGCCATCCAGCAAAAGCAACTGTCCTTTGGTCAATGAATAGAAATCCGCCGGAGTCCTCACGAGGCCGAGATTGTACATCTGCTCTATCGTGGCGTCACCGGCAAGCACATTCATCGCCTTGCGGCTGAGGAAGTGCACCAACTTGCCCTTGATCTGGGTAGGACAACCATCGGTGTTGGGACAGAACCACTTGGCCTCGTCATCTTCCTTCACCAATGCAGTCCCGCAATCCGGACAGACATCCGGGAACACAGGCTTTACTGCGTCCGATGGCCTCTGCGAGAGGTCCACGTCTATGATCTTAGGAATGATCTCACCTCCCTTGATGACAGTGACCGTGTCACCGACACGGATGTCCATCTGTGAGATAAAGTCCTGATTGTTAAGCGTTGCCCTCTTCACAACGGTACCGGCGAGCTGTACAGGCGCAAGATTCGCCACAGGGGTCACCGCTCCCGTGCGTCCGACTTGATACGTGATGGATAAAAGTTTCGTGTGCGCCTCTTCAGCCTGGAATTTGAACGCGACGGCCCAACGAGGTGACTTGGCGGTGTACCCGAGAGCGCTCTGGTAAGCCAGTTCGTTGATCTTTATCACTATACCGTCTGTGGCGTAAGGCAGGAACTTCCTTTCCGTGTCCCAATAATGAATATATTCCTCGATCTCGTCAATCCCATGTACTACCTTTCTCTTGTCGGAGACAGGCAATCCCCATGATGCGGCGGCGTTAAGGGCATCGTCATGCGTCGCGAACGAGACACTTTGACTTGGAATATGATAGAGTGTGCAAATGAGTCCTCTTCTGGCGACTTCCTTCGGATCTAGAAGTTTCAACGACCCGGAAGCGGCGTTCCTCGGGTTGGCGAAAGGCGGGTCCTCATTGTCCTCACGCTCTTTGTTAAGGCGGTCGAACGACTCGTATGGCATCAGCACCTCACCCCTGATCTCGAACTCCCCAGGCCATCCGGTCCCTTTCAATTTTTCGGGAATATTACTGATCTTCAGAGCGTTCGCCGTCACATCATCTCCAACAACCCCATCACCTCTTGTCAAAGCCCTGAACAGTTTGCCGTTCCTGTAGGTCAGGCATATTGCCGTCCCGTCAAACTTCAGTTCGCATGAATATGTGAACCTCACATCACCGAGGTCCTTTTCCGCCCTGCGGACAAAATCCTCTATCTCGCCGATGTTGTAGGTGTTGGCCAACGAGAGCATCGGGTACTTGTGCGGGTACTGGGCGAATTCCTTGCGGACGGCTGGCTCCGCGTTCGAGCCCATGCTCATGTCTATGTCACTGCCGACTTTCTGGGTAGGGGAGTCCGGGGTAAGGAGGTCAGGATATTCCTTCTCCAAGTCCTCAAGCTCCCGCATCAGGCGGTCATATTCAAAATCGCTCATCGTCGGAGCGTTGTCGACATAGTACCGCCTGCTGTTCTCGCGGAGGGTTCTCCGGAGTTCCTCGACACGTATTCTGGCCTGCTCGTGATCCATATCAGCAAAAATCTTTGTAAAGAATACAAAATTAACGAAAATTGTCGGGTTTTACCGAATAAATCCAATAGAAAACCGACTTGATTCTGAAAATACTCACAATCCAAGAACATTTTTGAAAAGTTAAAACTGTTTCTTAAATTTGTGGCCGTTTTTGACGAACATACAAATTTCTAAATCATTCGTATATGAAAGATTCCATCATCATTCTGTGCGGCGGCGGCCCGGCACCGGGAATGAACACCGTCGTGTTCTCTGTCGCCAAGACTTTCCTTTCAAACGGCTACAGGGTCATCGGCCTTCACGAAGGCTACACCGGACTCTTCCGCAAGGAGGCCCGCACCGAAGACATCGACTTCTTCAAGGCTGACGCCTATTTCAACAGAGGCGGTTCCTATCTCCAGATGAGCCGTTTCAAGCCGACCAACGAGGATTTCGAGCAGAATTTCAACCTTGCCCTCTTCCAGGACAACAACGTGAAGCTCCTCGTGACCGTTGGCGGTGACGACACAGCCTCCACCGCCAACAGAATCGCCAAGTTCCTTGAGGCCAAGAACTATCCGATCCACAACATCCACGTTCCTAAGACGATTGATGACGACCTTCCTCTGCCTCACAACGCGCCTACTTTCGGATTCAACTCAGCGAAGGATGAGGGAGCGCACATCGCGCGCACAGTCTACGAGGATGCCCGCACATCAGGCAACTGGCTTCTCATCTCCGCCATGGGACGCAGCGCCGGCCACCTTGCCCTCGGAATCGGCGAGGCCACGCACTGCCCGATGACCATCATCCCTGAGATGTTCAACAAGACGACCATCACGGTCGACAAGATCATCAAGCTGACCCTCTCCGCCATCATCAAGAGGAAGCTTCTCGGCATCCCTTACGGAACCGTCGTAGTGGCTGAAGGTGTCTTCCATGACCTTGAGCCAGAGGACATCAAGGCCACCGGAGTCCACATGACCTACGATGAGCACGGTCACCCTGAACTCGGCAAGATCTCCAAGGCTGTCCTCTTCAACGACATCCTTGAGAAGGAGTTCAAGAAGATCGGCATGAAGGTAAAGACCCGTCCTGTGGAGATCGGTTACGATGTCCGCTGCCAGGATCCTGTGGCTTACGACCTCTCTTACTGCACAGAACTCGCTCTCGGAGTTTATGAGCTCTTCTCAAAGGGCGAGACCGGATGCATGGTCTATGTTGACGAGAACGGCAACGCACAGCCGCTTTACCTGAAGGATCTTCAGAACGCTGAGGGTAAGATTCCTCCTCGCCGCGTGGACATCGATGGCGGAATCGCCCGCAACTACTACGGACACATCTGCCACTACATCACTCCTGCCGACTACGAGGCAGCCAAGGCTTACGTTGCCAATCCTGAGGAGTACGACTTCAAGAAAATCCTTAACTGGTAAGATTTGAATATATGAGGTTCAGTTAATTGAGTCTTATCATAACACAGTCGTCAGACGACACTTCAACCTCGATTCGGGTTTCCGGACCGAGGTTTTTCATGTCCAGATAATCGACAGCCTCTTTGGGTATGCGGACGGAAATGTTGCTGGTTGCTCCGGAAAAATTGCAGACGAAAAGCCATGTCTGCGAGCCGTCGCCACGCAGGAAAACGAAATGCATGTCGGGGTCAAAGCCCGGCGAATCATAGTTGCAATAACAAAGGTCGAATGACTTTCCGGAAGCAATTGCCGGAACCGACGAAGCCATATTCAAAAACTTCCGCCACTTTTCAAGAAGCGCCGCCTCTTCCGAGGTAAGTCCCACATTTTTATGAATATAGTCAATCAGTCTCCCGATTGATGCAATCCTCCACCAATCGAATATGGTTGTCCTGCCGTCCAGTCCGCTGAACCCCTCAGCATCCATTCCACGCTCCCCGATCTCCTCTCCGAAATAGATCATGTACGGAGCCGTGTTCAGGAATATTCCCGCGCCCAACGCGGCGAAAGTCCTTCGCGCGTCCTTGCCAAAGAAATCGGAAGCGAAACGTTGCTCGTCATGATTCTCAAGGAAGTTCAGCATCCGAGGCTGCAAGTCGCCCAGAAACTGCCAGTTCCAAGTCAGGCTTTTTGCCGTGCCATGCCCTTCCACGACCGATCTCACAGAGTCATAAAGACCAGACTTGTCGTAGAGACAGTCAAACCCTACTTCATTTATGTATCTGGAATACAATTCTTTCTGATAAACCTCAGCGATGAATATGATCTCCGGAAATTCGTCCTTGATTTTCTTTATGAGCCATTGGAAGAACTGCCACGGAACCATCTCGACCATGTCACAGCGGAATCCGTCCACTCCTTTGCCACACCAATAACGCACAATCTCGTACATCTTGTCCCATGTCGCGGTGTGGAAATCGCAGTAATTCAGTCTGATGGTTTCATACCAATCGTTGACGGACGGAGAAGGGGAGAAGCAATTGCCTGAGGCCTTCGCCGGATTCTCATAGTAAGTCTGGACATCGAACGGAAGCTTAAGAGCCTGACCCGGATAGTAGTAGAAATCGTTCTCGGCCCTCCAGTGGACGGTCGGGTCATCATCCGCCCCGAGAGGCTTGATCTCAGGCTTGGACAAACCGACCTTTCCATAGTCACGTGACACGTGGTTAGGGACAAAATCTATGATGACTTTCAGCCCGGCCTCATGGCATCGGTTCAACAAAGCCTCAAATTCAGTTATTCTTTCAGATGGATTATCAGCAAGATATGGATTGACATCATAATAATCAGTAATAGCGTATGGAGAACCGGCCGCGCCTTTCACAATCTGCTTGTCGGAAGCCGGGCAACCCTCAGCAGATATAGTTGTGGCGTGCCTGATCACACCGGTGAACCAGACATGACTTACGCTCAACGATTTGAAATATGTCAGAGTACCGGAATCAAACTCTGAAAACTTCCCGTTTCCCCACAACCTTGGAAGAACCTGATAAACAATCATTTTACGCATACTTAAAATCCTATCAATGCTTTCCCTTTGTTCCTGTCGATGAATCCGGTCAGGCCGTCAACCTTCAAAACCTTGGCAAACTCACCCTCAAAGACACATTCAAGTTTTCTCAATGCGTCAAAATCTATCATCCCAGAGCCAGCATACTGATCCACTGAAAGATAGCCGACTCCAAGTGAAGTTATGTTCTGGAAAAAGTGCGTTCCTTGGCTTGGATCTATCCGAAAGCCGTCAATGCCATATTCAACAACCATTCTTGCGGCGGAGATGTCCGTCCACGAGACAGGGACTCCCAAAGTCGGGATTGAAGATCCCCAGCGTCCAGGCCCTACCAAGATGTAGGTCTGGCCGTCAGCTGTCATGCGGGAGTTTATGGCCGAGATCTCCGCCGCCATCAGCTCTGTCTTCATCCTGTCGAACGATTCCGGAAGTATGACGAGGATCAACGAGGACTCTGTGAAGTAACCGTTGCCCAACGCGTTGTCGCTAAGAATCAATTTATTGGAGATAATGGACTCAGCGTCCTCGATCGATGATGTCTGCGACCCTATGCCGCTTGACACAGGACGGACCTGAAGCAGTTTGAGGTTTGCCTCGTTTCCAGAAGAGGATTTCACCGGATCGACCGCAAATTCTATCTCTACCTCACTCATCAGCTCGTCCCTGCAGATCGACATGATCTCAGACAAGGCTTTGGCAAGTGGAAATCTATCGTACTGGAATATTCCGTCAAATGACACCACTCTTGCCCCTCGGACTCCAATGCCAGGCACCATCCTGTCATCCAACGCATTGTATGTGGAAGCCACAAGCTCAGGACGATCATAGCGTTCCAAAGCCTGTGAGACAGGCACGCGTCTGAGGTTGATGCCATCGTTCTTTGAAATCTTGAATGCTGACGGGCTTAAATCCAGCACATACATCTCGTTCTGCGTGTCTCTCTGCGCCAGTTTCGGGTTGGACAGCTGGATGATCTTCTTAGGGTACAATGGATCTACCCTCAATGTCCGGCCTCCGTCCACAACGGTCTTGCCCAAACCAAACGCCACATTCAGCACCCCGTCACTGGCTTTCTCGGCTCCGACAGGGTAGGAGTTCAGCGAACGCCCCACACCTGACATCATCGGATAAAAATCACTCCCGTGCTCTGTTCCACAGATGGTCTGAACGATCACGGCCATCTTCTCTTCCCCCAAGAGATTGCCGCTTGCCTGAATATAGTTGCGGCTACCTTTGAAATAGGTAGACGCATAGACACTCTTGATGGCCTTGCCAAGTTCACGGAGCATCCTGTCCTTGTTCTCCACAGGAGGGCACATATATGTAGCATAAACCCCGGCGAACGGCTGATAATTGCTGTCTTCCAGCTTTGAACTTGAGCGGACAGCCAACGGACAGTCAACAGTCGCAAGGAAAGCCTTGAGATTCTGCGTCAGGTCATCAGGCAATGTGGATGCGACGAACTCTGAAAGGATCTCGTCGTCAGAAAGTTCCGCATCTATGACGTACTGAAGACCATTCTCAAGGATGAACTTGTCGAACCAATCAGTCGTCAGCACTATTGTCCGAGGAATAGAGACATGAAGACCATCGTATTTCTCTGACAGGGAATGTTTCTGGATCAGATGATTGAGAAAAGCCAAGCCTCTTGCCTTCCCGCCAAGCGAGCCTTCCCCGACACGTGAGAACCAATAATAGTCTTCGTATGAATCCTTGTGAAATTCGGTGATGATGCCTTGTCCAATGCTTTGGTGGTAACGGCGGATGTTGTCCAGAAGGAATTTCCTGAACTCTCCAGCGTCAGTGTGGTGCTCAGCCCTGAAAGTTTCCGCCAAATTGAACAAGCCTCTGGCATACAGCCATTTTGAGAACATGTTTCTGGACGTGTTGCTCATCAGCACATCATCCGGAATGTCATAGATTATCTTTTCCAGCTGAGAAAGGCTCGCAGCCCTTCCGCATTCCGCGCCTGACGGGTCTCTGAAAACGAAATCACCAAAACCGAACTCCTCCCTCATGTAATCTCCAAGCTGAAGGAAAAGTGTGCTGGAGTATTTCTTCAGGAATCCGACACCTAAATTCGCCGCGACTTCTGCCATGCTGCCTTGCGAGGATTGAAGCAGCACAGGCATCAGGGGATCATATTCGCGGATGATTTTCACAAGGTCAATGCCCGCGTCCAGTTTTTCCGTCTTGGGATCATCTCCCTTGTGGACGACCATACCAACATCAGAGATCACTCCCAGCAGGTTCCTTCTGTATTTTTCAAAGTAGGCGAGCGCCTCCTCAAGACAAGTCGCAAGGAATATTTTGGGTCTGGATCTTTTCCTATACTTTTTCTGGTCGTCATTGAGGGATTCGGTCAGGAACTCACGGCTCTGCGTGAGGACAATCTTGTAGAGTTCGGGAAGATAGTTCGAGTAGTAACGGATAGAGTCCTCGACAAGCAGGATGCCCTTAACGCCGACCTCGAACACATCGTTCTCCGCGTTTGCCGCATCCTCCAGAAGCTTTACTATAGCCAGAATCAGATCGGCGTTGCCATGCCAGCTGAACACGAAATCAACTCCATTGTGCGGGGATTCCAACACCCTCTGTCTCACCGCCTTCGAGTAATGTATCAGCAAGATGAAAGGGATGCCGCATCCTTTATCCTTAAGTTCAGATGCAAACGGGAATATTCCTTTGTCCTGCTCGTTGAACATGCAGATGATCATGTCGATCTCCGTTTCGGAATCGATTATCTCTCTTGCCTGGGCCGAGGAATTTGCCCAGATGAATTTCGGCGGATTGCTTAGGTTCAGTTCACGGTACTCGTTCTTGACCTGATTCTCAATGCGCCCGTCCTCTTCAAGGGCAAAGGCATCGTAGTTGCTGCAGATCATCAGAATCTTACGGATTCTGGACCGCATCAAGGATTCTTCATTCATTTGCGTCAGTTTTTGCTTGAGAACCGCAAATTACGAAAAATCCATGAATATTCTTGGAATAAGGAAATGGATTTCACATTCTTCGGCGGAACTCGGCTATCGTCACGGCGGTGGCCACTGCTGCGTTAAGAGACTCCGAGCCTCTCTCATCCCGAGGCCAAGACGGAATGAACAGCCTGTCTGTCACCAGTTTGCCGACCTGTGGAGAAATACCTTTAGACTCATTGCCGATAACAATTACGGATGGAGAGGCCTCTCCCGTGGCCAAATTCTTGGCGTAAATATTCTCGCCATCAAGGAATGTTCCGTACACATTGCCACCGGTCGCTGCCACTTTCGCGCATAGTCCGCAAATGTCACAATAATGAAATTTCACTCTGAATATGGCTCCCATCGTGGACTGCACAACCTTTGGATTGAATATGTCCACCGTGTCCTTTGAGGCGAACACCGCATCGATCCCGAACCACTCCGCCGTGCGGATGATTGTGCCAAGATTGCCTGGATCCCTGATTCCGTCCAAAGCCAGAAACAGCCCTTTGTCTGGTATATTCAAGAAACTTACGACCTCGATGTCCGCGGGCTTTCTGACCACCGCCAAGACTGGAGAAGGGGAGGACAGAAGGCTTAGCCTTGCCATAGCAGCGCTACCCACCTCATTTTCCCGATAAACTTTCTCAACTGAAAATTTGGAGCTCAGGGCCTCGGCAACCATCTTTTCACCTTCAACGACAAAAAGTCCGTTCTCGTCCCTGAACTTTTTCTGTTCAAGCGACTTGACGAACTTTATCTCATTGTGTGAGACAGGTAAGGACATAACCTAAAAACCGAGAATCTTCAGCATTGACTCTGAACTTTGTTCCGGAGCAAACACATTGGTCGTGATCTTTCCTTCCTTGTCCTTGTCGATGAGGATATGCTTAGGGGAAGGCTGGAGGCAGTGCTTCACTCCGCCATAACCCGAGATGGCTTCCTGATAGGCACCTGTGTGGAAGAATCCGATGTAGAGCGGATCCCTTCTGTTCTTCATCACCGGAAGGAAGATCGCGTTCGAGTGTGCCTCGGAATTGTAGAAATCTTTGCTGTCACAGGTAAGCCCGCCGAGAAAGACACGGTGATATTCCTCATTCCACTTGTTGATAGGGAAGAGGATGAACCTCTGGTGAAGTCCCCAAGTGTCAGGAAGGCTCGTCATGAACGAGTTGTCGATCATGTACCAGCACTCGCGGTCATTCTGCTGCTTGACATCCAGAACTTTGAATATGGTCGCTCCGCTCTCGCCGACAGTGAAGTTGCCGAACTCCGTGTAGATGTCCGGAACCTGCACGCCGTGGGAGTCGCAGACCGACTTGATCTGGTAAACGATCTCCTCAATCATATACTTGTAGTCGTAGTCAACTGCAAGAGAGGTCTTTATAGGTAGTCCGCCTCCGATATTCAAAGAATCCAGATCCGGGCATATCTGCTTGAGGTCGCAGTAAAGGTTCAGGCAGCGTGCCAGCTCGTTCCAGTAGTAGGAGGTATCCCTGATGCCGGTGTTGATGAAGAAATGGAGCATCTTCAGTTTGAACTTAGGATTCTTGCTGATGCCGTTGCGGTAGAACGGGATGATGTCTGAGTACCTGATACCGAGGCGTGAAGTGTAGAAATCGAATGACGGTTCCTCCTCGGACGCTATGCGGATGCCAAGTTTTGTAGGAACTTCTATCAGGTCATCGAGATCCTCCAGCTCATTCTTATTGTCAAGCACCGGGATGATGTTGTGCCATCCGCCATTGAGCATATCGGAGATGTTCTTGATGTACTGCGGCCTCTTGAAGCCGTTACAGATGATTATCAGGTTCTTGTCCACGAGTTTATCGGCCTCCAGCTTGCGGATGAGGTCAAGATCGTAGGCCGATGACGTCTCAAGATGGACGTCGCTCTTAAGCGCCTGCTCGATGACAAACTTGAACTGAGAGCTCTTTGTGCAGTAGCAATAGTGATGATCGCCCTCATAGCTGACCTTCGACATCGCGTTGCGGAACATTCTCTTAGCCCTCTGAATCTGCGAGGTGATCTTAGGAAGGTAGGTGAGTTTCAACGGAGTACCATATTCTTTGATGATTCCCATCATGTCAATATCATTGACAAAAAGATTGCCGTCTTCTACCCTGAATTCGTCCTGCGGGAAATCAAATGTCTGATCCACAAGATCGATGTACTTATTCTTCATCCTAAAATAACTGTAAACCTATAATGTTCGACATAAGTAATGAGCCGCCGAGAAAGCCATACCCGGCTTCGGCGTGCAAATATAGGTACGAAAATTAATATTTTGACCCATTTTTGAAGAAAAATCAGAAAGGGTTGCTATTTTTGTAAAACTATGATGGAAAAATCCTCGTTTTTCTCCCTGATGGCCGTTATGGTCACTGCCGCCGTGTTGTGTTTCTCGTGCAGCACGACGCGCGTACTTGAGGATGGGCAGTACCGCCTGGCGTCAAACAAGGTCGAAGTCTGCAATGACAGCAGGTTCAACACGAAAGAGATTGAGTCCTACATCAAGCAAAAGCCTAATTCATACATCATCTTCGGCTGGAACCCATTCCTGAACATCTACAATTGGTCCGGCAAGAACCCCGAAAAGGCAATCAACAAGTTGATACGGAAGATGGGAACCGCTCCGGTAGTCTATCAGCCTTCGCAGGTTGAGGCTTCCCTGGACAACATCAAAAGACATCTTGAGTACCTTGGTTACTATGGATCCGATGTCCGGAGCGATGTACAGGTGAAAGGAAAGAAGGCCAATGTGACATATTCTGTGACCCTGGGAAGACGTTACAGGATAGGCAAAGTGACATATTCAGTTCCAGAAGGGGAATTTAAGAATGATTTCTTTGCGGACACGTCTGCCATCACCGTGAGGCCAGGCGATTTCCTGTCTGAAGACGCCTTGGAAAAGGAAACCGAACGCTCAGCCTCGGCGTTACGCCAGAAAGGCTACTTCGGGTTTACGAAGAACTACTTCTCATTCGAGGCGGACACTCTCAATTCCAGAGACACCGCCGACCTTCTGATGATGGTCAAGGAATATACAAGGAACCAGACTCCTGAATATGCCCGCCCACACCGGAAATATTCATTCGGAATAGTTTCAATTTCCTATGACAAGGACTTGAAATTCAACAATAAGGTTCTGAAAGACATGTGCACCATACGGCCAGGAGACATGTACGACGAAAGGGAAGTGAACACAACATATTCCAGACTTTCCGCACTCAGACTGTTCAGCGGAGTGAACATTGCCTTGAACCCTCGCGACTCAGGCATTGTGAACTGTGACATCAACCTGACTAAATCCAGAATGCAGGGATTCAAGGTCAATCTGGAAGGCTCCACGAATTCGACAGGTCTGATTGGGATCTCACCTCAATTGAGTTATTATCATAAGAACATTTTCCACGGCGGCCAATGGCTGAATCTTGGTTTCCTCGGGAATTTTCAGTTCAAATACGATGACAAGAACGTAAAGTCCAACGAGTTCGGTGTCTCGGTCGGCCTGAGTTTCCCCGAGTTCCTTGGCCTGCCTAACTCAATGTTCAAGGGCCCATCTGTCCCAAGAACCGAAATCAACGCTTCATATAACTACCAGAATCGTCCTGAATACACAAGGAATATGATCTCAACGTCTTTTGGCTATTCTGGTTCGCTACGTAACGGAAGATTCTTCTACCAATTCTATCCCATACAAGCCAAGATTGTCCGGCTGACTAATCTCGACCCGAACTTCTATACCACTCTTTCAGGCAATCCGTTTATGAGAGACGCCTACCAGAATCACTTTGATGTCGGTTCAGGGCTTGTGGCCTACTACACGACCAGCACAGCATTGGTGCCTAAGGAGACTTATGAATATGCCCGCCTGCAACTTGACGCCTCCGGCAATGTCCTAAGCCTGTTCAACGGAAAAATGAGAAAGGATGAATATGGTTCCAGGCTTATCTGGAACACTCCATATTCCCAGTACATACGCACCGAACTCACACTCGGCAAGACTTTTGTCTTCGGCAAGAACAGCGGTCAGGCATTGGCAATTCGCCTGCTTGGCGGTGTCGGCTACGCCTATTGCAACTCATCCACACTTCCGTTCGAGAAACAGTTCTACAGTGGCGGGGCCAACAGCATGCGTGGATGGCAGGCCCGCGTCTTGGGTCCAGGCCACGCAAAAACAGACA
The DNA here is from genome assembly GCA_002314195.1 of Bacteroidales bacterium UBA1077. Lineage (GTDB taxonomy): Bacteria > Bacteroidota > Bacteroidia > Bacteroidales > UBA932 > Cryptobacteroides. The sequence continues at coordinate 46,219 of DCCQ01000049.1, forward strand.
CGACCTTCGTGATCCCGAGCCAGACCGGAGACGTGAAACTGGAGGCCAATCTGGAGTACCGCTTTCCTTTGTTCTGGAAGCTGTGCGGAGCTGTATTCACAGACATCGGCAACATCTGGACTCTGAAAGAAACCGACGGTGACGACGGCGCCCACACCCATTTCGACCTCAGAAACCTCGCAGCCAGTCTGGCCGCCGATTGGGGTCTTGGACTCAGAGTTGATCTTAACTTCCTGATTCTCCGTCTGGACATGGGAATGAAAGTCTATGACCCGTCTTTGGACACAGACCGCTGGCGCGCCCCGTCCAAATGGCTGAAGAAAGACGGTTACTCCATCCACTTCGGTGTCGGGTACCCGTTCTAAACAAGTCGTTTCGATGCTTCGACAAGCTCAGCGACCGGAATACTGCGACCAGAATCAAGCGAACTGTTTAGATCAAATCAAGACTTCAACTTCAGCGCGCAGACGTTCTCGACGTGCTGGGTGTGAGGGAACATGTCTACGGGCTGGACGGCGGTAATCTCGTACTTCTCAGCGAAAAGGGCCAAGTCACGGGCCTGTGAGGCAGGGTTGCAGCTGACATATACCATACGGGAAGGGGAGGCCTCAAGGATGACCCTCGCCACATCCGGATGTATGCCGGCTCTTGGCGGATCCAGAATGATCACATCTGGTTTCCCGTGCTTCTTGATGAAATCGCGGCTCAGGACATCCTTCATGTCTCCGGCGAAGAACTCGCAATTCGTGATTCCGTTCGCGGCGGCATTCACCTTGGCATCCTCGATAGCCTCTGGGACATATTCAATACCGACCACTTTGGCCGTCTTGCCGGAGACAAACTGAGCGATCGTGCCGGTTCCGGTGTAAAGGTCATAGACAACCTCATTGCCGGTCAACTCAGCGAAATCCCTGGCGACAGAATAAAGTTTGTACGCCTGCTCAGAATTTGTCTGATAGAATGACTTCGGTCCGATGTGGAAAGTCAGCCCTTCCATAGTCTCACGGATGGTCGGCTCGCCTTTGTAGAGGATGCATTCCTGATCGCCTATTGAATCATTCAACTTATTGTTGATGATATAGTAAAGCGAAGTGATCTGAGGAAACGCTTCAGTGATGGCATCGAGCATTTTCTCCCGATCGTCACGATTCTCGTAGAAGAAACACATGATCACCATCAGATCACCGGTGTCGGTGGTGCGGATGAACATATTCCTGACATACCCAACGTTCTGGCGGATGTCGAAGAAATCCAGACCGTTTCTGACAGCATATTCTTTAATGAAAAGTCTAATGTCATTGGACGGGTCTTTTTGCAGGTAGCAATGTTTGATGTCCAACACCTTGTCGAAGAACTTGCCAACGTGGAATCCAAGTCCCATGCGGTCGTTCTCCGGTACGTTTTCTATGTCCTCATCCTTGAGCAGCCATCTCTTTGACGAGAAAGTGAACTCCAACTTGTTGCGATAGTACTGGATCTTATCGGACGGGATTGTCGGACGGATCTCCGGCACGTTAAGATGGCCGATACGGACCAGTTGATCGTAAACCTGCTGCCGCTTGGCCTCAAGCTGCATCGGATAGGGGAGAGGCTGCCATTTGCACCCTCCACAGACTCCGAAATGCTCGCAGAATGGCTCCAGACGGTCCTTCGAAGGTGTGACGATCCTCTCTATGAATCCCTCATAGTAATTCTTGCTCTTTTTGGTGACACGAATGTCAACCACATCACCAGGCACGGCGAAAGGCACGAATACCACAACTCCGTTCCAATGCGTAAGCGCCTTGCCCTCGGCGGCACAGGCCTCGATTGTAATGTTCTCCAACAGGAGATCGACTCTTTTTCTTCCCATAAACATTCTCACTCAGCCACCAACGGCATCATATTAATTATCAAACTCATGAAACAGAGACTGGGAGATGTTGATCATGAAATCCCCCATGGCCTCAAGTTCAGCCAGCATATCAAGATAATAGTTGATAGCCAGGAACTTGTCCGCACCCTTCTCTATCTGGAAGATGCCCTCGTCCCTAAGCGTATCGCGGGTCTCATTGATGACATCCTCGGCCTTGTAGGCGTTGCTGATGTCCTTAAGTTTACCGTCTGCGGCCAGCCTCATGTTTGAGACCATCACGGCGAAGGCTTGGTTGACCTTGCCTATCAGTAGGTTAAGCTTGCTGACAGTCTCCTCGTCAAAATCAAGTTTGTGGACACGAAGGCGTGTAAGCAAGCGGCTGATGTTTTCACAACTGTCGCCCAAACTTTCCAACTCACTGATCACTCGATAGATAACTTTGACTTCACGTGCCTCGTGATCGTTCATGGACTCTGTGGTGAGGCTGTTCAGGAAAGCCGCTATCTCATATTCAAACCGGTCAGTGACTTCCTCGCATTTGACGAGTTTCTGCCGATATTCCTCAAATTTGTCCGGATCCTTCTCATTCAAAGCAAGTTTGACATTCTGGAATCCCTCCTGTGCCGTCACAGCGAAATTTACAGCTTCCTTATAGGCCTGCTCAATCGAGATCGAAGGCGTTCCGAAAAGTCGGCCACTTCCGATGAACTTCAGATGGAAGTCTCCCTTCTCCGGATCCGGTTCTTTGATCCACCTCGTCAACAGATCGGCGAACGGCTTGCGGAACCATACCAGAACCAAAGTCGAAACGGCATTGAACATGGTGTGGACACAGGCTACGCCGAAGACAGCGGTCATCTGCGGATCAAGTCCGAACACAGACACAAGTCCTAGATTGATCTTTATGAATATGTTGAAGAATATCAGCACAAAGACGGCACCGGCCACATTAAAGACAGTGTGGGCGAGTGCGGCCCGCCTGGCCTGGACTCCAGCCCCGCTGGCCGCGATGTTAGCACCGATCGTGGTACCGATATTCTCACCAAGAACCATGGCGGCGGCCATCGGGAACGGCAACCAACCTAGATAGGCAAGCACCATCGTAAGTATAACTGTGACGCTGGACGACTGGAGAATGAACGTGATAATAATTCCTATCAACATGAACATCAACACGGAACCAATTCCATGCGATGCCAGTCCAGAAATGTAGGCTGCCGTTTCTGGAACGGTGTCAATCGCTGGTATTGAGGACTTTATGTAGATAAGCCCGACGAAAACCAATGACAATCCCAAAACTGCCTGACCAATGTTCTTTACCAAGGATTTCTTCAGAAGCGTCATCACAAAGCCGGCTCCGAGCAGCACAAACGCCAGAACCGTCACATCAAGCCAGAACCCTGTAGCAGCTATTATCCAAGCAGTTATGGTCGTGCCGATGTTGGCTCCCATAATCACACAGATGCCTTGCTTTAGTGATAGGGTAGCGACACTCACAAGACTAGCCACCAAGATTGTCGTGGCGCTTGAAGACTGGACAACGGCCGTGATCCCGGCTCCGGAAAGAATCTGTTTGAACGGAGTTCCGGATGTCATCCATTTTTCAAATCTCCTGAGCCGGTCGCCGAAAGCTTTCTGAATCCCGGAACTAAGCATCTCAAGTCCGAAGACAAAGAGCGCCAGCGCGCCAAGAAGAGTCAGTAATTGTAGAATCATATCAAAGGTTGTGTTTATCAAATGGCCAACTTAACATAATCCAAATTGTGTAACAACAATAGGCGAGTACACTATACAAGCGAAACTATTGATTCTGAGTCGAATTTGTCCGGTGAATATCCTTGCTTGAACGTGATTCCGTCACCGAGAATCTTAAATCCGGCCGATGAGGCCTGTTCGTTCAGCAATCTGACGCTGGCAGCGGCCCATGTGAATGAACCGAACGCGAAGAAACGTCTGTTTTTGACCAGACGATCGCAGATCGCTTCCATCAACTGACGTACAGGAGGCAATATTCCATTATTATAGGTCGGCGAGCCGAGAATCACAGTGTCGTACTTGAACACGTCACGAAGCGCGAACGAGTAACATTCATCATTAAGATTGTGAAGCGTAAACGGAATCCCCCGCTTTTCCAAGGACGATGCCAAAGCAAGCGCAGCCTTCTCGGTGTTGCCGTACATCGAACCGTAAGCCAGACAAACCCCGTGTTCCAGAGGCTCATAACGGCTGAGCTTGTCATACAACGAGACGACCTCTGGAATATGCCCCTCCCAAACCGGGCCGTGCGTGCTGCAAATCCGGCATATTTCCAATCCTGCAAGTTTCTTCAGAGCGGCCTGGACCGGTGCGGCATATTTCCCGACAATATTTGAATAATACCTTGTCATCTCGTCTTGATATTCATTGAATATGTCTGATTGCGAATCTATTACGCTATTCGGGAAAGTCTTGAAGGTGCCAAAAGCATCTCCGGAGAACAAGGTTTTATCCTCCGTACACCACGTCACCATCGTCTCCGGCCAATGAACCATCGGAACCATGAAAAACTTAAGGCTTGTGCCTCCCAATGTGAGAGTCTCCCCCTCCTTTATCACCTTGATGTTGTCGGTCAGACCTTGGTAGCCCTCAATCATCGGCACCGCCTTTGCGTTTGTAACTATAGTACAGTCAGGATATTCATTTCTAATCACGCTTTGGAGGGCGCTGTGGTCCGGCTCCATGTGATTGACAACGAGATAGTCAATCTTCCTGTCCCCTATCTCTGCCTTGATGTTGGCAAGAAACTCGTCCTTGAACGCCACGGCAGCCGTGTCTATCAAGGCAATTTTTTCATCCACAACCAGATAGGAATTATAGCTGACACCAAAAGGAAGCGGCCACTGCCGCTCGAAGAGTTTGGTCTGCAGGTCATTCACGCCCACAAAACGGATTCTTTCAGATAGTCTCATCGTGTTCAAATAAGTTCTGTCCTGACGTCGGCTACATTGGCCGGCAAGTAATTTACAAATTTACGAAACTTATTCCGCTTTTTCTTAAATTTGCGATTAGTTAGGCTTAAAAATAGCGGCAAAACCGCATTAACATAAATGTTACAACAATAAACATTATTGTTTTCAACATTAATTAAACGTTATTTAGAGCAATATGTCAGATTCATACCAAAGAACAGGGCAAAGTGCTATGCTTCCCCCTCTCCCCGAGAGAATGCGCCCCAAAAAGTTGTCCGAATATGTAGGCCAAAGGCATTTAGTAGGCGAAGGATGCATCCTGAGGAAGATGATCGAGAACGGGAATCTGTCCTCGTTCATCCTATGGGGTCCTCCGGGAGTCGGGAAAACCACATTGGCTGGAATAATCGCCCAGACTTTGGCGCGAGACTTCTACACTCTGTCTGCGGTCAGCGCCGGAGTAAAGGATGTCCGCGATGTTATCGACAAGGCCAAAAGCGCGTCCGTGTTCTCAAACGGTGCCGCCCCGATCCTGTTCATTGATGAGATTCATCGCTTCAACAAGGCCCAGCAGGACGCCCTTCTCGGAGCAGTTGAGAACGGTACGATTGTCTTGATCGGTGCCACTACAGAGAACCCTTCGTTCGAGGTGATCACACCACTCCTGTCCAGATGTCAGGTATTCGTGCTTAAATCGCTGGAAGCCAATGACCTTCAGACTTTGCTGGACAGAGCCCTTAAAGAGGATGTGCTTCTGAAGGAGAAGGACATAGAGGTTAAGGAAAACGAAGCGCTGTTCCGTTACAGCGGAGGAGACGGCAGGAAGCTGCTTAACGTGCTCGAAATCGTCGTCGATACTTTCTCAGGAAAAGAATCTCACATTGTCATTGACAACGAGACTGTCACGGCTTGCATTCAGGAGAATCTTGCGATTTACGACAAGGATGGTGAGATGCACTACGACATCATCTCGGCCTTCATCAAATCCATCCGAGGATCCGACCCTAACGCAGCGGTCTATTATCTGGCCAGGATGCTTGACGGAGGCGAGGATCCTTTGTTCATAGCAAGAAGGCTCTGCATCTCGGCGGCAGAGGATGTCGGACTTGCCAACCCGAATGCACTGCTTCTAGCAAACTCATGCTTCCAGATTGTCCATCAGATAGGCATGCCGGAGGCAAGGATCCCGCTTTCCGAGGCCACAATCTATCTTGCAAGCTCTCCTAAAAGTAATGCGGCGTATCTCGCAATAGACAAAGCACTTGAAACCACACATTCCAACAATGGAGTACCTGTTCCTCTGTACCTTAGGAACGCTCCGACAAAGCTGATGGAAGAACTGGGGTACGCTGACGGCTACAAATATGCCCACGACTATCCAGGACATTTCACCGATCTGGAGTTCATGCCAGCGGGAATGGAAGGGACCGTATTCTATGAACCGGATTCCAACCCACAGGAGGACAGGCTGAAAGCTTATCTTGAGGCGTGCTGGCCTAAGTACTACTCAAAAAAGTAACATGGTTTACTATTTTTTCATTAATTTTGCGTCTCAAAATATAAATATAGGAATAATGATAACAGAGATCCTTATCCTGATTGCCGGACTTGCGCTGGTCGTGCTTGGGGCCGATTGGCTTGTCGACGGATCATCCACAATTGCCAGAAAGGCCGGGCTGAGCGAGTTCGTGATCGGACTGACCATTGTCGGGATTGGCACATCATCTCCGGAACTGGTCGTAAGCCTTACCGGTGCCTTGAAAGGCAATGCTGACATCGCTGTGGGCAACATAGTAGGCTCGAACATATTCAATGCCCTCTTCATCCTTGGCTTCACGGCCTTGATCCGACCTATAGCGATGACCCGGAACAATGTGAAGATTGATATTCCTCTTAACATTTTGGTGACAGTGCTTCTGATAGCCTTCGGGATGCACCACTCATTGTTCGGAATAGGCGGACAGGACACATTGTCAAAAACTGAAGGATTTGTATTTCTGGCACTTTTTGCCGCATATATGTATTGGTCCTTCAAGTCCGGAAAGGTTGACGGTGAAGAACAGTCCGCAGAACCGGAAAAAAGGAAGACCTGGGTTGCGGCATTAATGATAGTCGGAGGTCTCGCTGCATTGATTTTCGGTGGTGACAAGTTTGTGGACAGTGCCACACAGATTGCCAAGATGCTTGGCATCAGTGACAAATTCATAGCCGTCACGATTCTTGCCGGTGGCACGTCATTGCCCGAACTGGTCACCTGCGTTGTGGCCGCGGCAAAGAAAAAGGGACAGTTGGCACTCGGAAACATCCTTGGCTCCAACATCAGCAACATTCTGATGATCCTTGGCGTTTCTGCCATAGCCTACAAACCATTGCCAGGCTCACCATCTGGGCTTTCATTCAGCGGTATGTCATTTATGGACCTCGGAATTCTGCTTCTTGGAGCCGTTCTCATTTGGGTCAGCGCATTCACAGGAAAAGGCAGGAAACTGGACAGAGTCGAAGGCTTTGCCTTCCTCGCAACCTTCTCATACTACGTGACATGGCTATTTAAGAACATGTAAATGAATATATTAAAAGAACAATCAATATGAAATTCAAACCAACAAACTACCAGTTGATGGATGTCGGCACCGGGAGAGTATTCCAGGATGCCGGTTGGACATTGGCTGACCCCGAGGCTTCCGCACCGTCATTGGTCAGAGCCGTGTACGAGAATGAGAAGTTCACCCCTCGCGAGGATCTCAAAGGTCTCTACAGGTACGCAGAATGGCTTCCGATAAACAGGACTCTGAAGAACTCGCACGCACCTGTGACCTACAAGAGCAAGGGCCTCGCGGAGCTTCTCGGAATGGAGAACCTCTACATAACCTTGTCAGGCTACGTTCCTAAGCGTGGCGCCAAGATGGAGACTTGCTCGTTCAAGGAGACCGAGGCGTTCTCCGTCTGCGCAAGGCTGCCGAAGAACGACAAGCACATCCTTGTGGTCCAGTCAGCCGGCAACACAGCCAGAGCATTCGCCCGTGTTTGCTCCGACAACGACATTCCGATTGTCATCTGCATCCCTAACGACAACATCAGCGATCTTTGGTTCCTCAAGAAGCTGAAATCATGTGTCAAGGTGATTGCGACTCCAAATGGAACGGATTACTACGATGCCATAGCACTCGGAGAGAAACTCTGCAAGGATTCACACTATCTGGCCGAGGGTGGCGCGAAGAACGTTGCCCGAAGAGACGGCATGGGCACCACGCTTTTGAGTGCAGTGGAGGCAATCGGAAGGATTCCGGATGCTTATTTCCAAGCCGTTGGAAGCGGAACAGGCGCGATCGCAGCATGGGAGAACGCTTGCAGGCTTGCCAAGGACGGACGTTTCGGCGAGAACAAGATGAGGGTTTATTGCGCGCAGAATGCCCCGTTCACCCTAATGTACGATTCATGGAAAGCCGGTTCGAGAGATCTCGTGCCGATCACACCTGAAGAATCAAGGAAGAGCGCTGAGGTGATCCTCGCGAAGGTTCTTTCCAACAGAAAGCCGCCATACAGCCTTGCAGGTGGCCTTTTCGACACGCTCAAGGAATCCAACGGTGACTTCTTCAAGGTAACAAACGATGACATCGTATATTGGATGCTCCAGTTCTTCAACAAGGAAGGCTACGACATATTCCCTGCCGCCGCATCCGCTGTTGCCGCGTTGAAGAAGGCTCTTGATGAGGGCTCTGTCAAGAAAGAGGAGACCGTGATGTTGAATATCACGGGGGCCGGAATGCTTAACGCCACCAGCAAAGGTTTCGAGTTGAAAAAGCCTGACTTGATCCTCAGCACCGAACTCTCCGCTGAGGAGGTCATCGCAAGTGTTGACCGGCTGTTCTAGCATTAACAAAAATGTTTACATAATTAACACATCTGTTATATTACCTACAAATCAGCGCGATAGATTCAACAACCGAATTAAAGACGAAAACATTAATCGCGTTCAGAAAATAAAAATTCCCAAATTTTGGTAACGTGCAAAATTTGGGAATTTTCTATTTTTGAACGCCGGTCCTGTATCGGATAAAGCGGATCAATAGTCATCATGTCGCTTCAACAGGCTCAGCGACCGTGAAATGCAAGACCGCTGACACGTGTCTGTCATTACTCCTGACGAAGCGGCTCACCGGAGACGAGACGTTCCTTCGATTCGACAGGGTTGGAGTAGATGCGCAGGAAGATGTCACGAAGCTCAGCGCGGTTCAGACGACGCTCAACCTTGTCAAGCTTGTGCTCGGTATATTCGGTGAACTTCTCAACATCCTCCGGAGTGTAAAGCTCGGCATACTTGTAACTATGATTGACAAGGTCGTAGGCTATGTAGTTGGTCTTCCAAAGCTGATAGCCAGCGATGATCCTCTTGTCTACTGCATGCCTGATGGCCTGATAACGGTCATTCTTGTCGCAACGGGACGCCAACTCGATCTCATCCGTAGTCAATGGAAGGCCAAAGTTAAGATGCACGTTGCCTTTCTGCTGGCGGATGCCCATCACAATACTGTGCAAGTCCTCCGTGCGAGTCTTGACATACTTCTGAGTCCTGGAGATAAGAATCTCACGAGCCTTGCGGACATCGCACGGCTCATATTCATAAGAAATGCTCAAAGGCACAATATTCAACTCCGCGAAATTCTCCTGAAAGGACTTAGTGCCGCTCATATCCAGCATCTTCAGCAAGCCCTGCTCTGTGGTGTCTATGCCATCCTTGGTACGTCCCTGCCTTTGAGCCAACCAAATAGACGATTTACCGGAAGTAATGGTTTGACGGATATATTTGGAAAGAATCTGCGATGACAAATAGAGTTCCCTCGCCGAGATGCCACGAATGACGCGTATCATCCTGTTGGAGCGGAGAAGATATTCAACAGTCTTGCTCTGCTTGATAAGGTTGTCGCCGACACATATTTCTGTCATCGGGATGCCGTTCTTGAAAAGCACCAACTGAGTTATGGCCGGATCAAGAATGATGTCCCTATGGTTGGACATGGCCAGGAACTTGCCCTTGATCTCCTTGATGTAGCTTATACCGTCATAGGAGAAATTGTGTATGGTGTTTTCCATGACCCACGTCACGGCCTTGTTCATCACAATTTCCTGAAACTCGTCAATATTATGCACGCTTTTCAGAGCGTTCCGAAGGAAAGTGATAGGCTCGTCCGGGAAAAGATATTCAGAAATAGCCAGTACAGCGGGATGATTCGCGACCTTGTTCAAAGCCTCGACCGCCTCAGCATCGTTGTAAGGACAGATGCTGTCGAATTCAGATGAATCAGCCATAATAAATCATCATTTGAGATTACAAAATTAAGCAAATTACTTAACATTCGCAAAGTCTGTTAAACTACTGCAAATAATGCAGTTATCCATCTCGACGGAAAAGCAGGGAACTATCGCCGTAACTCAGGAAGCGAAAACCGTGGCTGAGAGCATAGTCGTAGATAGTCTTCCAATCGCCACCGACAAAAGCGGAAATCAGCAGAATCAGAGTGCTTTCCGGCTGGTGGAAATTAGTTATCAAAAGGTCGACAAGCCTGAAACGGAACTCCGGGACAATTATAATCCTAGTGCCGACTTTCAGATCGTCAAGACCATTTTTCTCAAGATAAGTTATGATCGCATCAAGAGACTCTTCTGTTGAATAATCGTACTTCCGCTCATAAGGAACCCATTGGCCCACATCTTCCGGGCCGCCTTTCTCGATGCAGCTGACGCCTACGTAGTACAAAGACTCCAGAGTTCTGACGGAAGTAGTGCCAACAGCGATCAGTTTGGATTTGTTGGCCCTGATGCGCTTTAGAAGCCCCAAAGAGACAACAAACGGCTCCCTGTGCATGGGATGGTCCGCGACATCGGAACTCTTGACTGGAAGGAATGTTCCGGCGCCGACATGCAGGCAGACATTCTCCCGATCTATACCCTTTGCAGAGATCCGGTCAAGGACATCTTGAGTGAAATGAAGGCCAGCGGTAGGGGCAGCGACAGACCCTCTGATATGGGCATAGAGCGTCTGATAACGTTCCGTGTCAATTGACTCCGTTTCTCTATTCAGATAAGGAGGAATCGGCACCGTACCGCATAAATCAAGGACATTTGAAAACGGATTGCCGTCACACCAAGAAAACTCAACTACGCCGGTCTCACCATTACGCTCAATCAAGTCTGCCTTGAGACTCATCGCGTCCACCGCGGCGTCAGCATGAGGGTTATAGAGGGTCAAAGTGTCATTCTTCCAACGCTTGGCGTTACCGATAACGCATTTCCAGCGGCAGCGTTCTGTGGAGGCGAACGCGGTGTTGTACTCAGGAGGATTGACAGGCTCAAGGCAAAAAATCTCAATGTGAGCGCCTGTCTCACGCTGGAAATGTAACCTGGCAGGCACAACCTTGGTGTCATTGAACACCATCAAAGCACCGGAGGGAAGAAGATCAGGAATATCTCTGAATATGTACTCATCGACTTTTCCGTCTTCATAGCGCAACAATTTTGATGAGTCACGCTCCGCAAGCGGGTATTTTGCGATTCTGTCGTCCGAAAGGTTATAATTATAGTCCTCTATGCGTATTGAAGGTATCATCACTGATGAGAATTTAAAATTAACACAAAGTTAAGAGAAGTAATAGAAATATCAAATTCTCGTGTTTGCGTCTCCCATAGCCTATACGCACTGTTACTAAATATTTACTAAACATTTTAAGGCCGAAATCTTGTTTACAAAACATAAATAATATTATCACATCTGTAAATTAAATGAAATTTCTAAGCATAGTTCAGAAAAATGAAATAAGTAAAATTAATCACCGAGTATCTATTTGCTCAATATATTATATATCAGAAAGTTTTATACACTATTTCAACTTTTTGTAAATATAGTCACGATATACTTACCTCCATGTGGCAACCATTTAGGATAATTTACAATAATTAATATAATTAATATTGTAAATATCAACACATTATGACTAATTATCTAACTAATATTTGAACGCAGTTACCTGTACCATATCTCCTGGTTTACTTTTGTAACACAACAAAACTAGTTGTCTTTCACACTATTTAATGTTAACTTTGTAAACAAATTACATTTGTAATGAACAAGAGGTTGCAACAGTTTCTTTCAGCGGAGAATATCTCCCAATCACAGTTCGCCGAGAAAATCGGCGTGGCAAAAGCCAGTGTGTCCCATATTCTGTCAGGAAGGAATAAACCGGGATTTGAATTCATCGAAAGCATGGCTAATTGTTATCCGAATCTGAATCTGGACTGGCTGATAGGGGGCAAGGGAAGAATGTACAAAGGACAGGATGCCGGCCAAGCAGCCACACAACCTGCCGAGAACAGCATGTCCATGACTAATGACACGACTTGTGGCTCATTATTCGATTCTCAAGAGCCTGATTCGTTAAAAAATGAAGCCGAAGTCGCTGAAAACGAGCATATAACGCCCTTGTTCTCCCCTGCCGAAACCAAACGGACTTCTCCTGCTATAACAAAGATTCTCGTATTCTATGACAATGGTACATTCAAGGAAATAGATTGACAGAATCTTTGCTAAGAAAAACACTACTGGTTCAACTGATTTTGTCTAAATTTGTGCTCGTAAAATTTCAGGAATATGTACAGACAACTCATCAGGCCGGTTTTGTTCAAATTCTCTGCGGAGACCGCGCACAATCTCACTCTGAAAGGACTTGATGTCGTGAGTCGGATTCCGTTCGCCGGGAAGCTGATGAAACTGGTCTTTGGTCACAAGACCCCATCGCTGTCCAGAAATGTGTTCGGTATTGACTTCCCTTCTCCCGTTGGTCTGGCAGCCGGTCTGGACAAGAACGGAGAGCATTACAATGAACTCGCCTGGTTCGGATTCTCGTTCATCGAGATCGGTTCGCTGACTCCCGAGCCCCAGCCTGGAAATCCAAAGCCTAGGCTGTTCAGGCTTCCGCAGGACAACGCTATCATCAACAGGATGGGAATCAACAACAAAGGAGTGCATAATGCAATCCGGCATATTCAGATGGATCATCCCAAGACCATAATAGCCGCCAGCATAGCGAAGAACAGCACAAGCGCTTCCGACGAGGACATCATCGCTGACTACAAAAAGGCATTCTCGTACATGTATGACTTTGTCGATATGTTCACGATTAATGTCTCTTGTCCGAATGTCCATGGTCTTCAGAATCTTCAGGATGTGTCGTACCTGTCAGACATTCTGGATCCTCTGTTGGATCTCAGGATTTGCTACGATGCCTACAAACCGATTCTGGTCAAGGTTTCCCCTGACATTCCGGCTGAAGAACTGGATGAGATTCTTAAGTACTGCATGCAGTCAGGAATAGACGGCATCGTGGCAGGAAACACCACAAGGTCAAGGAAAGGGCTAAAAACCAATCAGGCAAGAATAGAGGAAATCGGCAACGGTGGTCTGTCAGGCGCACCTCTCTACGAAAAGAGCCTTGCCATGGTCAAGCATATTCATGAATTCACTTCAGGAAGGCTTCCTGTCGTGGGTGTGGGTGGCATCATGTCTCCAATACAAGCGCAGGAAATGCTGGATGCCGGAGCAAGTCTGATTGAAATCTACACCGGCTTCATCTACGAAGGGCCATCAATAGTCAAGAAAATCAACAAATATCTTGAAAATAACAGTTTGAGTAAATAGAATCCGAATATGGTTAACGCATCGATCTGTACTATCGGCGATGAGATTCTGATCGGCCAGATAGTGGACACCAATTCTTCGCGCATTTCTGTCGCTCTGGAGGAAATTGGAGTGAAAGTCACCAGGATGATCTCCTTCGGAGACGACCATGACGAAATAGTAAACAATCTGACAAACGAACTGACACGCAATGAGATAGTCATCACTACCGGAGGACTTGGTCCAACCAAGGACGACATCACGAAAGCGGCTTTGGCGGAGATTTCCAAAAGCAAAGGCTATGTCACCAATGAGGCACAACTCAAGATCGTTTATGAGATCCTACACGCGCGCGGGTTGGATGTCCTTGACATCAACAAGGCTCAGGCACTTGTCCCAGACACATGTGAAGTGATTGTGAACAAGCTTGGTACGGCACCTGTCATGGTGTTCCGCTTCCCTGCCTCACGTTTCGGCCACCGGGCAACCATTTATGCCCTGCCCGGTGTCCCTTTTGAAACGGTCGGCGCGATACCAGATGTCATCAAAGACATAAAGGCACACGAAGAGCTCACGGATATATTCCATAAGTGCGTGATGGTCTTCGGCTTGGCTGAATCGGCATTGTCAAAGGAAATCGAGTCTTGGGAAGACAGCCTCCCCGATGACATGCACCTTGCCTACCTCCCGAATCCACTTACAGGTGTCCGTCTCAGGCTTTCAATCTACGGCGGAAACAAAGAGGATGAGGAAAAGCGCATTGACGAGCAGTTCGCACGCTTGAGGCCAATTCTGGGCGACAAGATATATTCTTACAAAGATGACACTTTGGAGAACGCGGTTGGTGCTTTGTTCCGGGGTACAGGAATGACTTTGAGCGCGGCCGAGTCCTGCACAGGAGGCAAGATTTCCTCTTTGATCACCTCAGTTCCAGGGGCTTCTGAATATTACCTTGGCTCCGTCACATCATACGCCATTGCGATAAAGGAAAAAGTCCTTGGCGTGTCCACATCCAGAATCAATGAATATGGAGTCGTGAGTTCCGAAGTGGCCGCCGCTATGGCCGAAGGAGTCAGAAATCTGACCAGCAGCACGTATGCGGTATCGACAACAGGACTGGCCGGCCCCGGAGGCGATGAGCACAACCCTGTAGGCACGGTATGGATCGGTATCGCAGGCCCAAACGGGACAAAAACCGTCAGAAAAGTCTATAAGAATGACCGTAAAAGGAATATTGAGAGATTTGCGGCCGCAGCTCTCAATGAATTGAGGCTTTTCATACTTAATGATCGCAACTAAATGAAAATAAATTGCGGTAACAAAAATGTTTGCGCAATAAACAATTTTGTTACCGCAATTATTATCGCTATTCTATGGCTATTTGGCAGCCAAAGATGTCACTTCATTGAACACTCGGAGGAAATTCTTGCCGGCAACCTTCTCGATTTGGTCATCTGTGTATCCCCTACGGGACATCTCATCGAAGATTACTCTAATTTTTGAGACGTTTTCAAGTCCGACCGGAGTGACCTCGATTCCATCGAAATCTGTTCCGATGCCGACACTGTCAATACCAGCCACTTTCACGGCATGATCAATGTGATCCACTACATCCTTATAGGAAGGTCTTGGCAAAGCCGCAATCTCATCCTGAACGGCATTCCACGCTGCCGCTTTCTCCGGATTAAACGGATCGCTGATCCAATCCTGCTCCGTCCAGTTCTTTGACTCCAGGCCAGAATCCGACAATGTCTTCGCGAACGCGTCCGAAAGGAATACCGGATAGAAATTGATTTGGATCACGCCGCCATTGTCCGCGAGCGCGCGCAGCATCTCGTCTGACATATTCCTTCTATGATGCGCCAATGCGCGGCAGCATGAATGGGTGGAAACTATCGGAGCCTTCGAACATTCGATCACGTCGTAGAACGTTTCGTCGGAGGCATGAGCGATGTCGATGATCATTCCCAGACGATTCATTTCAGCCACAACCTCTCTTCCGAACAGACTAAGGCCATGCCATCGTTTGCCAATTGCCGCTGAATCCGCGATTTCGTTATCAGAATTGTGAGTGAGCGTCATATACCGCACGCCCAAGCGGTAGAACACGCGAAGAAGCGAAAGTGATTTCTGGATCGGGGCGCCATTCTCCATGCCAATGAATATGGAGACCAGACCTTTCGCCTTATTATCGAGAGCCTCAGACGGTGAAAATGCCAGCGCCGCCAAATCATGGTGAGCGTCTACTTGATCAAATACACGCCCGATCATCTCAAGAGCGTGGCGGGTGGATGCGTCCGGAGTCATGCCGGGAGATGTGTACAAAGCGAAAAAGGAGGCATCGACTCCACCTGCCTTCAGTTTCGGCAGGTCAACGTGCCCCCTCTCATTATTCTTCCCGATATCGCGTCCCCGCATCATCATGGTCGGGGTATCGCAGTGAGAATCAAGAACAAACATTATTTGCGTGTCACTGACGCATTCTGAATCTTGACAATCTTGATTTTCGGGTCTCCAGAATAGCAGACACTCGCACCTTTCCCAAGGTCAAGCGACAGATTCTTGCCAGGAGCCACGGTCAACTCAGCGCTGTCAAGAGAGACTACGACATCATTTGCAGAAACAGAAATGGCGTCAATCTTTGACGATCCCCCTTTACCGGTTACTTTCAAAGTGTTGGCCTTGCCTGAGAGGGAGAGTTTCGCGCTTCCGGCAGTGCTTATGGCAACGGCGTCGCATTGGCCGTTGATCGCCAGATCGGCTGAACCGGAGTTGTTGACATTAAGGTTTTTAGAGGAATATTCAAGTACGACACTGGCGTTTCCCTCAGCATTCACGGTGACATTGCTGCCTGCCTTCACATTAAAAGATGACAACTTTGCCTTTTTGCTGACTGAAATGACTGCCGATTCCGCATTCACATTGAGATTGGCGATACTTGAGTTCCCTGTAAGGCTCATCTTAAAATCGCCTGCCTTAAGGAGATTATTGCCGCACGAGAACACACAATCATCGTTGAGTGTTATCGAATTAAGAGACGGAACATAAATCGTCGCTTCAAGTATCGGTCCGTCAGAATTCTTTCCTTTGAAAGACTTCTTGACATCCTTAGGCACAGACTTGTCATCAATTCCGATGTATAGTGTACCTCCTTTCACGTAACATTCGAGATAACTCTCAAGCGCGTCGCTTACTTTGAACTTGGCGTTGTAGCCGTCCCTCTCAACCATTGTGACCTTGAAGCCATCGGAAACCGAGATGGCGTCGAACTCTGAATATTCATGTTCGATGGTTCTAGTCTGCGCCATTGAAAGCGCCGACATTGAAGTAACGGCAAAAATAGCCGCAAATAAAGATTTGATATTCATAACCTTTATAATTTAAATACATTATTCATCTAATTTCTCCATCAGGGACTCCCACTCCGCCGTCTTGTGGTCAAGATCCCGTTTGTCCTCAAGATAGGTTCTTGTCAACTCCATGATGTCGTCATCCGGCCCCGGATTGGAAAGGATCTTCTCAAGGTCCTTCATCTTAGCCTCTACCTTGCCGATCTCGGATTCCAGAAATTCAACCCGGTGACGGATTCTGCGTATTTCCTTGGAATCACTCCGCCTTTGTTCAAACTCCTTCTGAGCCTGTTCCTTTTTGGAGGCCGGAACCTCTTTCACCTTGGTGTCCGCCACCACAGAAGAATTGTCCGCAGCCTTAGGGGCAAATCGTCTCTCCAATTCCTGAAGATTCTCTATCTTCCTCTCTTCCAAGAACTCATGGACGCTTCCAAGATGCTCCTTGACCTTTCCGTCACGGAACTCGTACATCTTGTCCACCAGTCCTTCAAGAAAATCACGGTCATGCGAAACGACAATCAACGTGCCATCGTAAGCCTTCAACGCCTGCTTTAGAATATCCTTGGACTTGATGTCCATGTGGTTGGTCGGCTCGTCCAGAGCAAGGACATTGTACGGCTGGAGCATGAACTTCGCCATGCCAAGACGCGCGCGCTCCCCGCCAGACAAGACACTTACTTTCTTGTCGATGTCTTCTCCACGGAAAAGAAACTGAGCAAGAATATCGCGAAGCTTGTTTCTGACATCGCCGACAGCAATATTGTCAAGGGTTTCCCATACGGTCTGATTTCTATCCAGAATGTCCTCCTGATTCTGGGCATAATAGCCGATAGAAACATTGTAACCTGTCTTGGCCTCACCACTGATAGGTTGCAACTCTCCCATTATCACGCGCATAAGGGTGGTCTTACCCTCACCGTTGCGGCCAATCAAAGCGACTTTTTCTCCCCTTCTGACCTCAATCTCGGCGTTCCTGAAGACAACCTTCCCAGGATAGCCAACCGTCAGGTCCTTACCCTTGAACACAATGTCACCAGAGCGTGGAGCCGGAGGAAACTTGACAGTCAGAGTGACATTATCCGTCTCATCAATCTCCACCCTTTCAAGTTTTTCCAATTGTTTGATCCTCGATTGCACCTGATTGGACTTTGTAGGCTTGTAGCGGAAACGGTTGATGAAATCCTCGGTCTTCTCGATCATCTTTTGCTGGTTCTCATATGCAGCCATCTGCTGAGCCAACCGCTCCTTTCGAAGTTCCAGATACTTGCTGTACGGCACCTTGTAGTCATGAATATGCCCGAGCATAATCTCGACCGTACGGTTTGTGACATTATCCAGGAACCGCCGGTCATGAGAAACCAGAAGCAATGATCCACGGTGATTCTTCAGGTAGTCCTCAAGCCATTCAATGGACTCTATGTCAAGATGGTTAGTCGGCTCATCAAGCAAAAGCACGTCCGGCTCTGACAGCAGGATTTTCGCCAGTTCTATGCGCATGTTCCATCCTTGGCTGAAAGTCTCTGTCTTTCTTCCGAAATCCTCATCCTTGAAACCCAATCCCAGGAGAGTCTTCTGAGCGAGGACCTCCGGCGGTTCCGACTGGCTCATCGCCATCGCGTCAGTCAAGTCATTCAGTCGATTGATCAAGGAAAGATATTCATCTGACTCATAATCAGTTCTCTCGGCAAGTTGAGAATTCACACTATCCAGTTCTGACTGAATCTCAGTTATATGATCAAAGGCAGTCAGGGTCTCCTCCAGAACGGTTTTGCCCTTGTGATGCTCCATGATCTGGGGGAGATAACCTATCCGCAGATCATTTGGTTTGTCTACGCTTCCCGAAGTTGGACTTTGAAGCCCACAAATCAGTTTCATGACCGTTGACTTACCGGCTCCGTTCTTGCCTACCAATCCGATCTTATCCTTCTCACTTATGTGGAAATCTATGCTGTCCAGAAGAGTGTAACCACCGTAAGCGACTGTCAATCCATTTATGGAAATCATGTTATTCTCCCTCTTTGATTAGATCTTCGTTCTCCTCCGGAGGCGCCGGTCTGCAACACATCACGCAAACTTCATAAAGAAGGAGCAGTGGAGCGGCCGCTATAAGCATCGACATAGGATCTGCCGGTGTGATGATGGCGGCGATGCAGAGTATTACAACAATAGCGTGTCTGCGATATTTTTTCAGAGTTTCCCTCGTTACGATTCCCAGTTTAGACAGAATGACAACAACTATAGGAAATTCAAACACAATACCGAAAGCTAACACAGTTGAAGTAAACATCGAGATATAGGAAGTCAGCGAGATTGTATTCATCACCTCGTCACTGATCTTGTAGCCCATGAAGAAATTCAGAGAAATCGGCACTATCAGGTAGTAACCTATCACAAGCCCAAGGTAAAAAAGGAACGAGGCTGACAGAAACGCTCCCCGGACAGCCTTCTTTTCATTCCTGTACAAAGCCGGAGCGATGAACTTCCAGATCTCGAAGCAAACATACGGAAATGAGAGTATAAATCCAAGTTCGAATGCCACCTGAAGGTGTACGAAGAATTGGGCGGAGATATCCAGGTTCACCAGGGACATCTGCATATCCCCCATCCGCAGCCATTTGTAGATGAAAAAGTCACTTCTGGTCGGAGCCAAAATAACATCATCAAAGACAAATGACTTGAAACAGAAGACCACGATGCTGACAAGTGTAATGACAAGCACTGAGCGGAACAAAGTTCCCCTCAGCACTTCAAGGTGGTCCCAAAAGGACATCTCAGCTTCTCCAGCCGCCATTATTTCTTTTCAATCTTCTCGATTTTGTCAGGAGTCTTGGCCGTGGAGGTGAGATCCTTGTCAATGTCATTGATCTGGCTCTCCACCTCACTCATGCCTTGCTTGAAACTCTTGACACCTTTGCCAAGGCCTTTCATGAGTTCAGGAATCTTCTTACCTCCGAAAAGGAGAACTATAACAAGGGCGATGATCACTATCTGCCAGGGTCCGACTACGCCCAAAGGAACAATAAAAAACATATTCAAAAAAAAATTAGTGTGTTATCAAATTCATCTGTCATTAATGTGCGCCTCGATCGCTCTGACCAATTTCTCCGGACAGCGGACAGGACGCCCCGTCTCTTTGTTCAGAAAGCCAAGCGATACCCTGCCCTCCACGCATAGCACTCCGTCCTGATTATACACAGCTTGCTTAACGTAGAGCTTTGCCATAGGAATATCCTCAATCATAGCCACAGAGCGGACAACATCCCCCATCTTCGCCGGATGCCTGTAACGACACTCCACTGTGACGATGGGAATCGTCACTCCATCCTCCTCACATTTCTCAATAGGGTACCCACACTCTATCATCAGGTTGTTCCTCGCGCATTCGAAGTACCTGATGTAGTTCGAGTGATGGACGATCGCCATTTGGTCCGTCTCATAGTACCTGACTGGGAAATATGTTTCAGAATATACCATATTAACAAAAATGTTAGCACTTAAAACAATAATGTTTTATCATCTATTTTTCAATGCCGCCAAAGCCTTTTCATAACTTTCAATCTTTGACAGGCTGTCAGCCTCTTTCTTACGCTCCAAAGCCACGACTTTCTCAGGAGCGTGGGCAACAAAGCTCTCGTTGGACAGTTTTTTCCGCACAGACTCAAGGAAGCCACGCTGATGTTCCAGCTCGATCTCAATCTTTTTGATCTCTTCCTCGACATCAACGAGTCCCTCAAGCGGAACAAAGAGTTCTACTGTACGAACAAGCAATGAGACACCGGCCGCATCACCGAAATCAGCCACATTCTCCACCGAAGAAATGTTGGCAAGTTTGGTAATCACCGGAAGCATATTCATTGGGAAATCACCCTTTACTTTCAAGGCCAGACTCTCCTTCAGTGAGATGTTTTTCTGCTGGCGGATTCCTCGGATTCCATTCACCGCCTCCTGGGCGATTCCGAACTCCTCGATGACCTTTTCATCGACAGAGCCAGCCTTAGGTGTAGGCTGGTACATGATGGTCTCCCCTTCCTTACGCTCAGTCATGGACTGCCAGAGTTCCTCCGTGATGAACGGCATCACCGGATGAATCATCTTAAGCAGTTTCTCAAAGAATATTATCGTGGCGTCATACGTCGCCTTGTCGATGCTCTCGCCGTATGCCGGCTTGACAGCCTCAAGGTACCAGGCGCAATATTCATCCCAGAAAAGTTTGTAGATGCTCATCAGGGCATCGGAGATCCTGAATTTGGAATAATGGTCCTCGACTGTCTGAATTGTTAGATTCAACTTATTCTCGAACCAATTTGCCGCCAATTTATTAACTTCACTTTGTTGAAGTTTTTCATCAACAGTCCATCCTTGTACAAGACGGAATGAGTTCCAGATTTTGTTGCAGAAATTTCTACCTTGCTCAACCTGTGACTCATCATAGAATATGTCGTTGCCGGCTGACGAGCAAAGCAGCATGCCAATTCTCACTGCATCGGCTCCGTACTTGGCAATGAGGTCAAGCGGATCCGGAGAATTGCCGAGGGTCTTTGACATCTTCCTGCCAAGTTTGTCACGCACAATTCCCGTGAAGTAAACATTGCTGAACGGAATGTCATTCATGAACTCGTCCCCGGCCATGATCATTCTGGCAACCCAGAAGAAGATGATGTCCGGCCCCGTAACCAAGTCATTTGTAGGATAGTAGTAAGCAAGATCCTTGTTCGGCTTATGCTCCGGATGACCAGGTTTCTCAGGATCGAACACGGAAATCGGCCAAAGCCAGCTGGAGAACCAAGTGTCGAGCACATCGTCATCCTGCCTGAGGTCAGCGGCGGTAAGAGCCGGATTGATCTTCTGAGCAGCAGCGAGAGCCTTCTCCGGAGTCTCTTCGACAACTATCTGTCCGTCAGGTAGATAGTATGCCGGAATCCTCTGTCCCCACCAAAGCTGACGGGAGATGCACCAATCATGGGCGTTCTCCATCCAGTGACGGTAGGTATTGCGGTACTTGTCCGGAATCAACTTTATCTTGCCGGACTCGACACTCTCAAGCGCCTTCGCGGCAAGGTCTTCCATCTTGAGGAACCACTGAGCGGACAGCTTCGGCTCGATGACGGCGTTGGTTCTTTCCGAATATCCCACCGGAGAGGTGTATTCCTCCACCTTGACAAGGTTACCGGACTCCTCCAGCATCTTGACAATCTTCTTTCTGGCATCGAAGCGATCCTCACCGACCAGAATCTGAGCCTTTTCGTTCAGACGCCCGTGGTCATCGATGATGTCCATGACAGGGAGATTGTGGCGGAGACCTATCTCATAGTCGTGCGCATCATGCGCAGGGGTGACTTTAAGGCATCCCGTACCGAAATCCATCTCTACGTAACTGTCTTCGATCACAGGAATCTCCCTGTTGATCAGAGGGATAAGCACCTTTTTGCCTTTCAGCCAATGATGTCTCTCATCGGCAGGGTTCACGCAGATGGCTGCATCGGCCATGATTGTCTCCGGACGGGTCGTGGCAATCACGAGATATTTGTCAGTAGGATTGCCGTTACCATCGGAGATGTAATATTTAAGATGATAGAAATGGCTCTTGGTGTCCCTGTGGATGACCTCATCGTCACTGATCGCGGTCAGAGCGACCGGATCCCAGTTTACCATACGCACACCTCTATATATCATTCCTTTCTTGTAGAAATAGCAGAATGTAGCGATCACGGCGTCGGAAAGCTCCGGCTCCATCGTGAATCTCGTGCGATCCCAATCACAGGAAGCCCCCAGTTTGCGGAGCTGCTTGAGGATGATCCCACCATGTTCCTCCTTCCATTCCCAGGCATATTTCATGAACTCGTCGCGGGTAAGGTCCTCCTTGGATATTCCCATTCCTTTGAGTTTGGCCACAACCTTGCTTTCGGTAGCAATGGACGCGTGGTCCGTACCGGGAACCCAGCAGGCGTTCTTGCCGTCCATCCTGGCCTTGCGGATCAGCACGTCATTCAATGTGTTGTTCAGCACGTGCCCCATGTGAAGGATGCCCGTCACGTTAGGTGGCGGAATGACTATCGTGTATGGCTCTTTCTCGTTCGGCTCGGAGTGGAAGCATTTGTGCTCAGTCCACCATGCGTACCATTTGTCTTCTACTTCCGCCGGATTGTACTTTGCGGAAAGCTCTTTTTTATCGCTCATATTACTGCTTATAATATACAAAGTTTACAAATATAGCACATTTTTCACTAAATTTGCTTCAAAAATACACACATACTATGGAAGAAAAGAAAGAAATAAGTCTGGAAATCCGTCCGGAAGTAGCAAAGGGCACATATTCAAACCTTGCGATCATCACCCATTCGCACAGCGAATTCATCATCGATTTCGCCACAATCCTTCCCGGACTGCCTAAGCCGGACATCAGCAACCGCATCGTCATGACTCCGGAGCACGCCAAAAGGCTTCTCAACGCCTTGATGGACAATGTGACAAAATACGAGGCACAATTCGGCCTCATCAACCTCGGTGGCGGCCAGCCACAACAGGGAGGAACGTTCAATCTCGGTGATCTGCCTCAATTCGGTCCTAACGGAGCCAAATCATAACTTGAAATGACAGATTTCAAGGACATAAAAGCGTTCACGTTCGACATCGACGGCGTGATGACAGACGGCGGCATCCTCGCAGACCTTGAAGGCCAACTTTACAGGACTTTCGACGCAAAGGACGGGTTCGCTGTCAGGATGGCGTGCCTGAACGGCTTTCCGGTCGGAGTGATCACTGGTGGCCGGTCCCAAAGCATAAGGGCCAGGTTCAGCAGCAACGGAATCAATCCGGAGGACATCTACCTGGGATCCAGAAACAAGATTGAGGACTTCGAGGATTTCTGTAAGAGACATCATCTAAAACCCGAAGAAGTAATGTACTTCGGTGACGACATCCCTGACATCGAAGTCATCATGGCAGCCGGAATAGGAGTCTGCCCCAACGACGCCGTCGAAGAAGTCAAGGAAGCGGCGGACATCATCTCGGACCGTCCCGGTGGAAAGGCCTGCGTACGTGAATACATGGAGAAAGCGATGAAAGCACAGGGGCGTTGGGTCTTCGACGCGATCGCCTACAAGAAAAAGTTCTAATGAATATGGAAATGCACGGAAAGAGGATTATCCTCGCATCCAACTCGCCGCGCCGCAGGGAATTGCTCGCCGGACTGGACATCGACTTCACCGTAGACACAGGGACATCGTTCATAGAGAGATACTCCCCTGACACTCCACACGTTAAAGTGCCGGAATTGATGTCCGAGGGCAAGTCATTGGGCTTTCACAGGGAACTTGAAGATGATGAGATCCTTGTCACGTCCGACACTATGGTGCTGTGCGGAACCGAGATTCTTGGCAAGCCGAAGGACAGGGCAGACGCTGTAAGGATGCTCAAGCTTCTTTCCGGACGTGAGCATCAGGTCATCACCGCTGTGACAATCCGTGACTGTCATCGTGAAAGGACATTCTCCGTCTCAACCGATGTCTATTTCAAAAAGCTGTCCGACAGCGAGATAGACTACTACATAGACAACTTCAAGCCTTTCGACAAGGCCGGTGCTTACGGAATCCAGGAATGGATCGGCTACGTGGGAATCACAAGGTTGGACGGATCGTTCTACAATGTCATGGGCTTCCCTACCCAGAGATTCTACGAGGAGCTCAACGCTTTCCTGATTTAAGAATATGAAACATCCATGACA
>DCCQ01000147.1 GCA_002314195.1 Bacteroidales bacterium UBA1077
AGACTCATCGTGTTGATCGTCAGTCCCATCCAACGGATTGCAAGCAGCGAGAACACAATGGAAAGCGGGATGGAGATGAGTGAGATTATGGTTGCGCGCCAGTTCATCAGGAATATGAACAGTACGATGATCACGAATATGGCTCCCTCGATCAAGGACTTCTTCACGTTGTCGATTGAACTGTCGATGAAGCGTGACTGACGGAATATCTGAGAGTTGATCTTGACATCGCCTGGCAGGTTCGCCTTCAGCTCCTCAAGAGCGTTGTCCAATTTTCCGGTAAGAGCCAGCGTATTTGTGTTCGGCTGTTTGGTGACGGTCAGCAGCACTGCAGGCTTGCCATCATTGGAGGCCAGTCCGAGAACAGGAGTCTTGGGACCGATGCGCACGTCAGCGATGGCGTCCAATGTGACAGGCAAACCGTTCTGTGATGTCTTCACCACAGCCTTTTTCAGTTCGTCTATGTCGTTGGTGGACAGAAGACCACGGACGATATATTCGTTGCCATATTCATAAAGAGTACCGCCTGAGGCGTTCTGGTTCATTCCTTTGACAGCGTAGATGACCTCGTCCATCGAGACCCCGTGGCGACGCATCTTGCCTGGGTCCATCAGGATTTGATATTCCTTGATGTCTCCGCCCATCACCGCGACCTGAGCCACTCCGCCTGTCGAGAGGAGTCTTGGCCTGATGGTCCAGTCGGCTATCGTGCGGAGATCCTGCATGGAGGTTGTGTCTGCGGTCAGACCGATGATCATAAGTTCGCCGAGGATGGAAGCCTGGGGACCGAGCGTCGGGTTGCCGACATTCTCAGGAAGGTCCGCCCCCACCATCGCGATTTTCTCGGAGACAATCTGGCGTGCTTTGTAAATGTCTGTTCCCCAGTCGAATTCGATGTTCACGATGGAGAAGCCGGTAGCAGATGAAGAGCGAACCCTGCGGACGTTGGTCGCTCCGTTGACAGCGGTCTCGATAGGGAAGGTCACAAGCCTTTCGACCTCTTCCGGGGCCATTCCCTCCGCCTCGGTCATCACCACGACCGTCGGAGCGTTCAGATCCGGGAACACATCGACTTCCGTGTGCATTGTTGAATATAATCCCGCCACAAGGCAGAGCGCTGCGATCACGAGGATCACCATCCGGTTGTTGAGCGAGAACCGGATGATCCCGTTCAGCAGTCCGTTTTCGTGTTTGAGCTGTTCCATAGGCCTAATGACTGTGTGAGTGACCTGCCGGAACTGCCGTTACTGAAGCTAGCTTCACCTGCACGGCTCCTGTGGCGACAACAACCTCGCCTTCTTTCAATCCGCTCTTGACCAGGACTCTCTCTCCGTCAGACTGTCCGAGTTTGACCTCGCGCTTGAAAAATCCGGTCGCATCGTGCTGTACAAAGACGTAGTGGATTCCCTGATCCTCGACAACAGCGCTGATTGGAACACTGATGGCCTTAGAGGTGTTCGAGGATTTCAGGAATATGTCAACGTAGGAGCCGGCGATCAAATCTCCCTTGTTGTCAAACTCGAATGTCACGGGAATATAACAGTCTCCGTCAGAGGCCTTTCCGTAGCCGAGCAACCTGCCGCCAAGTTCTTTCAGATTGTAGACGTTGTCGCTGTAGGAAGTGGTGAAGTTCGCGTCCTTAAGTCCGCTGAGCAGTCCGTAGTACCTTTCGGACACATCAGCGCGGAGTCTCAGCCTCCTGTTTTGGCTGACAACAGCGATTGGAGTGCCTGTTTCCACATAGTCACCTTGGCCGACTGGGAGCTTTTTGATGAAACCACCAAGCGGGGACGCCACACTGACACCGCCGTCCTTTGAAGTGCTGGAAGCCAAGGCATCGTACTCGGCCTTAGCTTGCTCGAAAGCCAGCTTGCTCTGATCTAAATGACTTTCGCTGACAATGTTGTCCTTGCTTAGCTGAATATCTCGTTCATATTCCTTTTTGGCGGCCTCATAAACAGCTTTCGCCTTTGCAAGCTGGTCGCCACCGCCGAGATCCTTGGAGGAGATTGTCGCGATGATCGAGCCTTTACCCACGGCTGACCCTTCTGTCAGTTTCCCGAAGCTGATGACACCGGAAGTTTTCGCGACGACTGTCATCTCGTCTCCCATCGCCGAGAGAATCTGTCCGCTTGTGTGGATCACCTCGGCGAAATCCCCGACGGACACAGTGTCGGTCGTGATTCCGAATGTCTTCTGACGTTCAAGGCTCACCTCTATCTTTCCGTTGTGATTGTGACCCTCGTGGCCGTGCTCCGCTTCTTCCGCGTGTCCGTGACCTGCGTGTTCCTCGGCCCCGTGATCGTGTCCTTCATCGTCGTGACCCTCACAAGCCTCGGCGTTGCCGTGGTCATGTTCATGGCCTTCATGTGAATGGTTGCCGCATCCCGCCAGAATAGCGCAGGACGCCATCAGTAATAGTATCGTTTTCTTCATTTGATTGATTTGTTATTTCATTGAC
Organism: Bacteroidales bacterium UBA1077; assembly: GCA_002314195.1. GTDB lineage: Bacteria > Bacteroidota > Bacteroidia > Bacteroidales > UBA932 > Cryptobacteroides. The sequence continues at coordinate 2,462 of DCCQ01000147.1, forward strand.
GGTGCGTGAAACCTTGCGATTCACGCACAAATGGATCTAAATCCGATTCTCGTGCGTGACAATAGACTTTCCACGCACGAATGAAGGTGAGTTGAAAATTATGCCGCTACAGGAGGGGCATTGGGAGCCGCTGAAGAGACCAGCGGCTGCACGACCATGGGTATGAGATCCCCGGAAGCATATTCAAAGACAGTGCTTTCAAGATAGATTGTCAATAGGTTGGAAAGAATCGCCAGAATCGGGAATATGTTGGTTCCTTCGATGCCGAAGTCTTGGTGGTCGATTTGCAGCCTCTCCGACGGGCAGTACTGCTTGTGCGCCACGCAATGGCTCTCGTCCTGATTGTGGTTCGCGTCTGAATGGTGTGTGTGCTCATCGTCACAGCAACCGTCCATCCCGCAGACCTCTTCCACAACGCAGATCATTGTCTGATGATGGTGATGTGGCAGCACCGTCGCCAGTGTCACCATCATCATCGCCAGAAAGATCGGCACTATGGACAATTTTCTCAACATAATGTCATTCGGACAATCATGCAAATTTAGCAATTATTATTTGAGAATTACATGTTCATAGGTAACTTCTTGTGTGGACGGGTGTGATATTCGTGTTTTTTTATGTAAGTTTGCGGTCATGGAAATGAATTCTGCGAGACCGAAGATATTCCTGTACACAGATGGCGCTTCCAGCGGGAACCCTGGACCTGGTGGCTATGGAGTTGTGCTGAAGTGCGCAGGGCATGAGAAGGAGATGAGCGGCGGATTCATCCGTACGACAAATAATCGGATGGAACTGCTTGCGGTAATCAAAGGTTTGGAGGCTATCAAGTGGCAAAACGCTGAGGTTGAAGTGTATAGTGACTCGTCTTATGTGGTGAACGCTGTTAATGAAGGGTGGCTTCTGAACTGGGAGCGTAAAGGATGGAAGAAGGTGAAGAACCCGGATCTCTGGATTCGGTTCCTGAGCGTTTATCGGATGCACCAGGTGACGTTTCACTGGTTGAAAGGACATAACGGGCATCCTGAGAACGAGCGTTGTGACAGACTTGCTGTGGCTTCGGGTGCAGGTGCGGTGGCGGCAGGGAAGAAACTTCCCGTCGATGAAGGCTATGAGGCGAATGCCGTCGCGGAGGCCGGAACCATCGAATTCTGTTAAAATATCCCGCCATGCGTAATAAAAAAGCAGGTTATTCCTTTCAATTTCCTAAATTTGTAAATGAATATGTCCACGTCGGCTCCGGTCGGTCGTGACCGCTAAATACAATACAGTAAGCATTATGGAAAGAAATAACAGAAAACCTATTGTAGGCATCACGCAGGGTGACGGCAATGGAATTGGCTATGAAGTGATTATCAAATCGTTGGCAGATGCCAGAATCCTGGATTCATTCACTCCTGTGATTTACGGATCGTCAAAGATTTTCGGATTCTACCGCAAGCTCATCCACAATCTTGACCAGATGGACACCTATGTCATCCAGAGCGCCAAGGATGCCAAACCTAAAAAGATCAACATTGTCAACTGCTTGCCGGACAACGTGTTCGTAGAGCCGGGGCAGTCCACTCCTGAGTCAGCCAAGTCGGCTATCCGGTCGCTTGAGTGCGCAGTTGAGGACATCAAGGCCGGTGACATCGACGTGCTGGTGACCGCCCCGATCAACAAGAAGGCCATGGTCGCCGAAGGTTTCGGGAACACAGGCCACACTGAATATCTCCAGAAGGAGTTCGGAGTGGATGACGTGCTGATGTTCATGGTCTCGGACCAGCTGAGGATCAGTGTCGTGACCGGGCATATTCCTTTAAAGGATGTGCCGGCTTCAATTACTCAGGAGAAGATTGTGAACAAGCTGAGGCTCATGACCGCCTCGCTGAAGAGGGATTTCGGCATCGTGGAGCCAAAAATCGCGGTGTTGGGTTTGAACCCGCATTGCGGTGACGGCGGACTGCTCGGCGACGAGGAGGAGACGATCATCCTGCCGGCAGTGAAGGCTGCCAACGCAGAAGGCCTTCTGGCTTTCGGACCATACTCTCCCGACGGATTCTTCGGGCTTGGACATTACGCCAAGTTCGATGCCACGCTTGCCATGTACCACGACCAGGGACTGGCTCCGTTCAAGGCTCTTGCCTTTGAAGATGGCGTGAACTTCACGGCCGGGCTTCCGATAGTCAGGACTTCTCCGGACCATGGCACCGCTTACGAGATGGCCGGACGCGACGAGGCTGACCCTCAGTCAATGATGTCATCCATCTACGCGGCTATCGACATTTTCCGCAGACGCGCCGCATTCGACGAAATGCAAGAGAAGAGGATGCAGAAAAAGTGAAAACTCATGAATATGAACTATAAGCGATCAATCCTGATTACCGGAGGAGCTGGTTTCATCGGCAGCCATGTGGTGAGATTATTTGTCAACAAGTACCCTGAATATAGGATCATAAATCTTGACAAACTGACTTACGCCGGCAATCTTGCCAATCTGAAAGACATTGAGAAACGCCCGAACTACGTTTTCGTCAAGGCAGACATCTGCGACCTTGAGGCTGTCCGCAAGGTGATCTCTGAATATGCCGTTGACGGTGTGATCCACCTTGCCGCCGAGAGCCATGTTGACCGCTCCATAAAGGATCCGTTCATATTCGCAAAGACAAATGTGCTTGGCACATTGACCCTTCTTCAGGCCGCCCGTGAGTTCTGGGAACCGAAAGGATGGGAAGGAAAGCGGTTCTACCATATTTCCACAGATGAGGTTTATGGGGCTCTTGAACTTACAAGGCCGGAGGGCGATCCGGCCGGAAACGAGTGTGGCGGAGGACCGTTTGGAGACACCTTCTTCACTGAAGAGTGCAAGTACCAGCCTCATAGTCCGTACTCGGCGTCCAAGGCCTCAAGCGATCATTTTGTCAGGGCTTATCATGACACCTACGGGATGCCGGCCATTGTGACCAACTGCTCTAACAATTACGGCCCGTATCAGTTCCCGGAAAAACTGATTCCGTTGTTCATCAACAACATCCGTCAGCGCCGTCCTCTTCCGGTCTATGGGAAAGGAGAGAACGTACGAGACTGGCTTTATGTCGAGGATCACGCTCGCGCCATCGATCTGATTTTCCACGAGGGCAAGATTGCCGAGACGTACAACATCGGAGGCTTCAACGAGTGGAAGAACATCGACCTTATCAAGGTATTGATCAGGACCGTGGACCGGCTGCTTGGCCGACATGATGGTGCGGATGACGATCTGATCACTTTCGTCACTGACCGCAAGGGCCATGATATGCGCTATGCCATTGATTCGTCAAAACTCAAGAACGAATTAGGGTGGCAGCCAAGTCTTCAGTTCGCCGAAGGCATTGAGAAGACCGTGCGCTGGTACCTTGACAACGGACAGTGGCTGGACAATGTCACCAGCGGGGAGTACCTAAGGTACTATGATGATATGTACCATAATCGATAGGACGATCGGTCACAGAGCTTGTCGAAGTGACTTATACACAATAAAATGCTGAGACACAGTGGCAGAAAAAAAATAACTTTCCGCTTGCGGTAAGGTTTTCTGATGGAGATGCGCTTCCGCATCTGGCATTCCTGCTGCCTCGCGGCCTTGAATCCAAGGAGTTCCGCTTTGGCGTCCAATCAGCCTTTGCCTGCTAGACAGAAAGTGTACGCAAAGGTAATCATTATTTTGTTAACTCCAAATATTTTTAGGTAATTTATTGAAAAAATAATTTATTTGAGCATAAATAAGTGTTTATATTATAGTACGATAATATGCATTCGCACCACTTGAAGTGATGTTTTAAGTGACTCCTAAATGCCCAAACTTTAAAAAATCCCGATGGTTTCCCTCTCCATCACCAGCCTCTACCTCCTCTGACCATCGGGACAATCCACAATAATAAAACTATGACACACAAACAGACCGTGGATGTGTTACGAAGTCCGGCCGGTTACTGCTTGTACTGCGCAGAGATGTTGCCGTCAAGCGTTTCCACAACATTGGCGATCAGTTCCATGCTCGTCCTTTCCACTCCATCGTTTGATGTGTACTTCTGAGAACGTAGTCTGCCTGAGACGTAGACAGGGAATCCTTTTTGGATGCTGTCCAGAGGAACGATTCCTTTTGTCCCTTCCCATGCGGTCACATTGTGCCACGTGGTCTCGATGACAGGCTCGCCGTTTCGGCCTTTGTAAGCAAAGTTTGTAGCTACGGAGAAATGCGCCACCCGCGTGTCTCCGACCTTGAGAATGTTGACATTGCCAACATTTCCTCGGATTTCAATTCTGTTCAACTGTTCCATAATTCAAGTTGTTTTGAAGTTTTCTCTGACGCAAAGTTATTAAGGGTTTCCGCCCGATTGTCCGGTAGATAACAATCTTCGGCCAGATTTTTCTGAATATTATCAAACCCCCATTTTTCTTATCACTTATTGAATCTGCCGTAAGAATATTCCGGCATTTTGCCGTGCCTTTTTTTACTTATAAAATTTTATTGCGCACCATTAAGAAAAAATTTATGGACAAGAAGAAATTATTTATGATTACATGGACTAAAAGAAACGAAAAAATATTCGATAAGTTTCTTTGTCAGTCTTTCAAATCTCGATCAAGAACTGCATCTTTGTCTTCGGAGGCGGCCAATCGCCGCCTGGTGTGAGATTATGTTGGTAATAACGGCGAGCATCGCTGGTGAAGGATGAGTCATGAGGAACTTGGAAGACGAAACGAGGGGAAGATGTCTGGAGTGTGGGGATGTTCTTCCTTATGGACGCAGTGACATGAAATTCTGCTGCGTCAGCTGCAAAAGCAGGTACCACTATGTCAACGGAGGCCATCTTAAAGGACTTCGCCTGAGAACCATCGGAGCATTGGACAGAAACCATGAGATTCTGTCATCCCTGATGGAGAAGGGGGTCACTTCAATGAATATTCCTGACCTTGCGCAGATGGGCTACAGGTTTGACTGTGTCACATCCTACCACAAGGTCAGGAATCATAATGAATATCGTTGCTATGATATTAAATACAACCTTTCGGAAAGCCGTATGTTCGGACTTGCGAAGGTGGATGTCAGTCCTCAGGCAAAGAAGCGTTAGGCCTGATCAGCACACTCCTCGTCCTTGCCGGGATCCTTGAACAGGAACACGAACAGGATGCCGACAATCAGAGCGTAGCCGGCGAAGATGTACCAGGCTGTGGCCCAGTCCGGTTGGGCGGCGTTGTAGACGTAGTGGTTGACGACCTTTCCGGCTGCCCACGTTCCGATCGAGGCTCCGAGGCCGTTGGTCATCAGCATGAACAGTCCTTGGGCACTGGAACGAATGTCTTTGGAAGTCTGGCGGTTGACATAGAGTGAGCCTGAGATGTTGAAGAAGTCGAACGCCACGCCGTAAACAAGGCAGGAGAGAATGAACAGCCAAACTCCAGAGCCGGGGTTGCCGATGCCGAAGAAACCGAACCTGAGAACCCAGGCGAACATCGCGATGAGCATCACTTTCTTGATCCCGAACCTTTTCATGAAGAAAGGTATCAGGAGGATGCATAGGGTCTCGGACATCTGGCTTAGAGAGATCAGGGCATTGGCGTTGCGCGCTCCCCATGCGTTGGCATATTCAGGATCACCGGTGAAAGATGAGATGAACGAATTGGCGTAGCCGTTAGTAATCTGGAGTGAAGCTCCGAGAAGCATCGAGAAGATGAAGAACACTGCCATCTGCCTGTCCTTGAACAGGGCGAACGCCTTGAGGCCGCTGGCTTCCATGAAGCTGCTGCCGCTGGCTTTCTTGACAGGGACGTTCGGGAGAGTCAAGGCGTAGAATCCAAGGACAAGACTGAGCACTCCCGAGGTGAAGAACTGGAAGTAGCTGTGCTGGTACTGGATTCCGGAAGGATCCTTCATAAAGTTCACGAACAGCATCGTGCAGATGAAGCCGACTGTTCCGAACACGCGGATCGGAGGGAACGCCTTGACGGTGTCCTTGCCCGCTCCCTCAAGACCGGCGTAGGCCACGGAGTTGGTCAGGGCGATGGTCGGCATGTAGAAGGCCACGCTGATCGTGTAAAGGATGTAGAAGACGCTGAAGTTGAAGTCCGGGCCGACAACATAAGCCCCTTCTGTCAGGTTGACGTTGCCCATCGCGTACAGTCCGGTGGCGAACATCGAGACTCCGGCGATGAGCTGGCAGAGAGAAAGGGTCTTCTGAGCCGGGATCCATCTGTCAGCCACGATTCCTATCAAGGCAGGCATGAATATGGAGACAAAACCTTGTGTGGCGAAGAAAAGCCAGATCTGGGGACCGAGCCCGGCTTTGCCGAGAAAACTTCCCATTGAGGTCAGGTACGCTCCCCAGATGGCGTACTGGAGGAAGTTCATGATGATCAGCCTTAGGCTGATGTGCTTGTTGTTCATAATGTTATTGTTTTTTTTGTTATTTGCGCATGGTCAAAACAAACAAATGTACGAGTTTTCGGCTAAAAATCACTATCTTTGAGGGTTAAATTTTGGAAGGATGGTTTTCAGAGAGATAGCGAGAGACCCAGGATCAAGGGCAAGGGCAGGAGTGTTCACCACCGATCACGGTGAGGTGAGGACTCCGATATTCATGCCCGTCGGGACTGTCGGCTCTGTCAAAGGGGTCTATCACAAGGATTTGAAGGAGGACATCAAGGCCGAGATCATCCTTGGCAACACCTATCATCTCTATCTGAGACCGGGGCTTGACATCCTGCGTAAAGTCGGAGGGCTGCATAAGTTTGAGAATTGGGACAGGCCGATCCTTACTGACAGCGGTGGATTTCAGGTGTTCTCATTGACGAAAATCAGAAAGATCACCGAAGAAGGCTGCCGTTTCCAGTCTCACATTGACGGATCCAGGCACACATTCACTCCTGAGAACAATGTCGACACCCAAAGGGTGATCGGCGCCGACATCATGATGGCACTTGACGAGTGTTGCCCTGGTGACGCTGACGAGAGGTATGCCGCCAAGTCTCTGAAACTGACCCAAGGCTGGCTGGAACGCTATTTCAAGCATTTCTGCGAGACCGATCCTCTGTACGGGTACAATCAGGTGATGTTCCCGATCATCCAGGGCTGCGTCTATCCGGAACTCCGAAAGAGGGCCGTTGACCATGCCGTGAGCCTTGTCGGGGACAGCCCGGCCGTCGGTGGATTCGCGATCGGCGGACTTGCTGTGGGAGAGCCTACAGACAAAATGTACGAGATGCTTGAACTCGTCTGCCCGATCCTGCCGGACAATCGGCCAAGATACCTTATGGGGGTCGGCACACCTGCCAACATCCTGGAGGGAATCGCGAGGGGAGTGGATATGTTCGACTGCGTGATGCCTACCCGCAACGGCCGCAACGGAATGCTCTTCACGTGGAACGGCATAATGAATATGCGCAATTCCAAATGGGCCGAGGATTTCTCGCCGATCGATCCGGATGGAGCGTCGTTCGTTGACCGGACATATTCAAGAGCCTACCTGCATCATCTTTTCATCGCGAAAGAGATGTTCGCCGCGATGATCGCGAGCGAGCACAATCTGGCGTTCTATCTTGATCTTGTGCGTGCCGCCCGGGAACACATCGAGGCAGGGGACTTCGCCTCATGGAAGGAAGTGACAGTTAAAAGGATAAGTTCAAGACTTTAGGAATATGAGCGTGGGACTGAAGAAGATAGACTGGTACATCATAAAGAAGTTCATAATGACCTTCTTTATCGCACTTCTTCTCATCATCGGAATCGTCATAATCTTCGACATAAGCGAGAAGATCAACCATTTTGTCGAGAACAAGGCTCCGCTGCACGCCATTGTCTTTGACTACTATGTGAATTTCGTCCCGTACTTTGTGAATATGTTCAGTCCGCTGTTCGTGTTCATAACGGTGATTTTTTTCACTTCCAGGATGGCGGCCAACAGCGAGATCATCGCAATTCTGTCCTGCGGTGTGAGTTACAGGAGGATGATGGTGCCGTACATGGTCTCGGCACTTCTGATCGCAACTCTTTCACTTTCGCTCAACCTTTGGATAATTCCGAGGTCGAATGTCAAGCGCATCAATTTCGAACTGAAGTATATCAAACATCGTAACTCTCTGTCTTCTAATAATGTGCATTATCAGATCAACCCTGGAAAATTTGTCTCTGTAGAGTCTTTCAGTTCTTGGAACAACACGGCCTACGATTTCACCTTGGAGGACATAGAAAACAATAAGCTCATCAAAAAGATTTCCGCCGAGAAAGCTGTCTGGGACAGCACTTTCAACGGTTGGAGACTTAAGAATTATTTTGTAAGGGAATATACCGACGGCCTTCAGGACCGTGTGACCACCGGAGCGGAACTTGACACGGTGCTGAACCTGACAGTCACGGATTTCTACCGAAACAAGAAAACTGTCGAGACGTTGCCTGCCAAGCAACTTAACGAGTTGATAGCCACGCAGAAGATGAGAGGGGACGCCAATGTGATGTACGCGCTCATCGAGAAACACAACCGTTTCGCACTTCCGTTCTCGGCATTCATCCTGACCCTTATGGGGGTAAGCCTTTCCTCAAGAAAACGCAGGGGAGGCATCGGTCTTAACATCGGAATAGGTATCGCCCTCAGTTTTACCTACATCCTGTTCATGAGATTCAGCCAGATGTTTGTCTATTCCGGAGCGTTGCCGCCGGTGGTCGCTCTGTGGCTTCCTAACGTGATATTCGGCGTGATCGCCGCTGTCTTGTATAATCGAGCTTCTAAATAACTTAATATTTATGTCACAACACACCTTATCCCCACTGAAACGATCCATTGTCGGAGTTCAGTTCATGTTCGTGGCCTTTGGATCCACGGTTCTCGTCCCGCTTTTGGTCGGATTTGATCCTGCCATCGCTCTTCTCGCGGCCGGTCTCGGCACGCTTCTTTTCCATGCGGTAACCGGAGGAAAGGTTCCGATCTACCTTGGCAGCAGTTTCGCTTTCATCGCTCCGATCATCAAGGCGACAGAACTCTACGGCCTGTCCGGAATGTTCTGCGGACTTGTCGCCGTGGGTCTGGTGTACATCCTGATGAGTTTCCTTGTCAAACTCTTCGGTGTCAGCTTCATCAAGAAACTTTTCCCGCCGATCGTGATCGGACCGGTCATCATCCTGATCGGCCTTTCATTGGCCGGAACCGGTGTTGACATGGCCAGCAAGAACTGGATCCTTGCCCTAGTCTCTCTCTTTGTGGCTATTGTCTGCTCTTGCTGGGGCAAAGGCATGATAAAGCTTATCCCCGTTGTTTTCGGTGCCCTTGCCGGCTACATCGTGGCCGTGATATTCTACAGAAGCTCAATGGATTTCAGCGGAGTCGCCAACGCTCCATGGTTCCAGCTTCCGCATTTCTCGAAGATGAGCCTTTCATGGCAGGCCATCGTGTTCATGGCTCCTGTGGCCATCGCTCCCATCATCGAGCACGTGGGTGATGTCTATGCTATCAGCGAGATCGCCGGCAAGGATTTCGTTAAGGATCCAGGTCTGCACCGCACGATGCTGGGTGACGGTCTTGCATGCACGCTGGCGGCATTCCTTGGCGGCGCTCCTGTGACGACATATTCAGAAGTTACTGGTGCTGTGTCCCTTACCAAGGTGACGGATCCGTCTTGCATGAGGATCGCGGCCATCTCGGCTATCTTGATTTCCCTCGTCGGAAAGGTCGGTGCCGCCATTCAGACCATCCCTACAGCTGTTCTGGGCGGTATCATGCTTCTTCTTTTCGGTAGCATCGCCTCTGTCGGAATCAATAATCTTGTCAAGGCTCAGATCGACATGAACAAGACCCGCAACCTGATCATCGCCTCGCTGATCCTCACCATCGGAATAGGCGGCGCGGTCATCAGCTTCGGCAAATTCTCTCTCGCCGGCATCGGCCTCGCCTCGGTTGTCGGCGTCATCTTGAACCTTATCATTCCGGACAAGAAGGAAGAGGCCAATTCCTAATGAATATGACAGTGTATGACCAGGACATGATCTTTGGTCATACACTTTTATTATATTAATATGCGTAGAGTATGAAAGCATTGAAAGTCAAGATAGTAAACAAGAGCCAATGGCCGGATCCCGCTTATGCCACCGAGGCGTCTGCGGGAATGGATCTGAGGGCTGACATCACGGAGCCGATCATGCTGAAGCCGCTGGAAAGGGTGCTGGTGCCTACAGGCATATTCATTGAACTTCCGGTCGGCTATGAGGCGCAGGTCCGTCCGCGCAGCGGGTTGGCCACAAAGCACGGCATCACAGTGATCAACAGTCCCGGAACGGTTGACGCTGATTATCGGGGGGAGTTGAAGACTTCACTGGTGAATCTTTCCAACGAGCCTTTCGAGATTGTTCCCGGTGAGCGGATCGCCCAGATGGTCGTAGCCCGTCACGAGCGTGTCGAGTGGGAGGATGTTGAGGTGCTTTCGGAAACTGAGCGTGGTGCCGGAGGTTGGGGCAGCACAGGAAAGAAATAGTGTGAAATATGGACATCCAGAGACTATATGCCGCATTTAAGGAATGCGGCCGTGTGACTACGGACAGCAGGGCCATCAGTGGGGGAGAGATGTTCTTCGGGCTGAAGGGAGAGAATTTTGATGGTAATGAATATGCTCTCAAGGCTCTTGAGGCCGGAGCCCGTTATGCAGTGGTGGACGAAGACTCTGCGGCAGCCGCCTCAGGAGATTCTCGTGTTATTGTTGTCCATGACACTCATGAGGCTTTGCAGACGCTTGCGCGTCATCATAGAGAGAACACGTTCGTGGATGGCAAACGTTTGACTGTCATAGGATTGACTGGAACCAACGGCAAGACCACGACCAAGGAATTGATTACGAGAGTGCTGTCGGTAAAGTACAACGTCACTTCCACGCAAGGCAACTTGAACAATGACATCGGTGTACCTCTGTCTGTCCTCGGCATCAATTCCAAGACACAGATCGCCGTGATCGAGATGGGTGCGAACCATCCTGATGACATTGAGAAACTTGTCAAGGTCTGCGAGCCGGACTACGGTCTCATAACGAATGTCGGCAAGGCGCATCTGCTTGGGTTCGGCAGTTTTGAGGGAGTCAAGAGGGCCAAAGGAAAGATGTACGACTATATTTCCGAGCACGGAGGAAGCATATTCCTTAATGCTGATGATGAGAATCTTGTCGCCATGGCCGCCGAGCGTAAAGGGTTGAAGGTCATTGAATATGGCATCGGTTATTGGAACGCTGTGGTTCTGCCTTCCGATGCCGGGCATCCTTTTGTGCGGATGGCCATTCCGGATTCGGTCACTTCTTCGGTCGCTGAGCCTGTCGAGGCGACAGACCGCACTGAGAACCTCCTCTGCCTGGAAACCCACCTTGCCGGTGCCTATAACGCCAACAACATAGCCGCCGCCATCGCCGTTGGCCTCCATTTCGGAGTCTCTCTCGAAGATGCTCTGCAGGCCGTGAGTGAATATATTCCTAAAAACAATCGCTCGCAGTTAGAGAAGACCGAACGTAACATCTTGATTGAGGATGCCTACAACGCCAATCCTACGAGTATGGCAGCGGCGCTTGACAACCTTGCCTTGGTTCAGGCTCCGCTGAAAGCAGCCATGCTCGGAGAAATGCGTGAGCTTGGCGAAGAGTCAGTTTCAGAGCATGTTATCGTATTGAGAAAGTTGGCTGCAATGAATCTTGACCTTGTCTGCCTCGTAGGAGATGAGTTCCGCAAGGCCCTGGATTCAAAGCCGGAAGTTCGACTTGGTTCACCAGCCTTAGAGGTGATTTCAAATTTTAAATGGTTCCCGACATCAGATGTTTTAGTAGTCTGGCTGAAGGATCACCCGGTTTCCGACCACACTATCCTGATCAAAGGTTCCCGCGGGAACCGGATGGAGAAGGTTTTGTCAGAGTTATAGGCTTTCTCCTCTCATCGAGAATCATTGTGAGACCAGTGACAGGAACTTTGTCGATGCGGGTCTGGATGACATATCTGGCCAGCATACCGGCAAAGTAACCTATTGTCAGTCCGATGATCGTTCCGACGATCACATCACCGAGATAATGCTTTCCAACGAATATCCTGCTGGCCGCCACGAGAGCCGCCCACGTAAGGGCTATCTTGTAGAACGCGTTGTAAGTGTGTGTCCGGTCGTTCCTGAATCCGATGATCAGGCACATCGCCAGAGCGAAAGCGTTGGCCGCATGCGCCGAGAAGAATCCGAAGAAGCCTCCCCGGCCTTCGAGCAGGTTCAGACCTCCGAGCAACATTCTTGCACTGTAGCTTGGTCTCAGCCTGTCAACGGAATGCTTTACTAAGTTTGAGAACTGATCGCAAAGCCCAAACGCCAAGCCGATGGAAATCAGGACGATCGAAGCCTTCTTCCATCCCAATCTGCGGAATAGGAACCAGGCACAGAGCGCGTAGGCCGGAATCCACACCGTCTTGTCAGACATCAGCACCCACAATTGGTCAGTCATTGGAGTGCTGAGACTGTTGAGGAACAGAGTTGCATCCTGGTCGATTCTGTGAAGGAAACCTATGAGTGAAGCGCTGACCATAGCATATCCTTTAATTCCTTGACCCCCTCTCCGCTGATCGAAGAGATGAACACGTGAGGGATCCCCTTAGGAAGCGTCGGCTCAATCTCTTTCTCGATGTCCTTGTCAATCAGGTCGCACTTGGTGACGGCCAGCACACGGTCCTTGTCCAGAAGCTCGGGGTTATATTCCTTAAGCTCGTTCAGCAAGGTCTCATAGCTCGCCTTGATGTCGTCCTCTTCCGCAGAGACCATGAATAGCAGCACCGAGTTCCTTTCGATGTGGCGGAGGAAACGTATTCCTATGCCTTTCCCTTCGTGCGCACCCTCTATGATCCCTGGGATGTCGGCCATCACAAATGATTGGTCATCATAGTATTTGACGATTCCGAGGTTCGGTTCAAGCGTTGTGAAGGCGTAGTTGGCTATTTTCGGCTTTGCCGCCGTGATTGCCGCCAAAAGGGTGGATTTCCCGGCATTAGGGAAGCCCACAAGTCCGACATCCGCCAGCACTTTCAGCTCAAGGATGAACCAGCCTTCCTGTCCGTCCTCACCCGGTTGGGCGAAGCGTGGTGTCTGATTGGTGGCCGTCTTGAAGTTGTTGTTGCCCAGACCACCGCGTCCTCCCTTGCAGAGAATCCGTGTCTCTCCCGGTTCCATCATCTCGAACAGCACCTCTCCTGTCTCGGCGTCCTTTGCGACGGTCCCGACAGGAACATCCAGAATGACGTCCTCGCCATTCTTCCCGGTCCTGAGTCCGCCCTCACCGTGCCCCCCGTCCTCAGCTTTGATGTGCTTGCGGTATTTAAGGTGTATCAGCGTCCAGAACTGCGGGTTGGCCTTGAGGATAATATGTCCCCCTCGTCCTCCGTCTCCTCCGTCAGGTCCTCCCTTAGGCACATACTTAGCCCTGTAAAGGTGCATCGATCCCGCACCCCCGTGCCCCGAAGCGCACCATATCTTCACATAGTCTATAAAGTTGCTGTCTGGCATAGTCGTTTTTGCTTAATAACAGGTTGCAAAGATAGCGAAAGTTTGGGAAAGACAGAGAGTGTTTAGCAATCCTTCATTCTACGGCACTTTGTGGGTTTTCCCCTCAGGCCGGTGGCGGCTAGCCGCCACCGGCCTCGCACCAAAGATAGGCACTTTTTTCTATTCTACGTCACGGCCCACCCATTTTTCCAGCATCTCCGTTGAATCCCGGACTGCGTGTGCGCCACCTCCGGTGTCTGCATCCCGATGCTCATATGCGGTCTCTCGGTGTTGTTGAAGCCGATGATGCGCTCAAGCTCGGAACGGCATTCCTCGCGTGTGGCGATAGTCATCTTGTACAGCCACTCCGTCTTCAGTATGCCGTTGGCGCGTTCCGCCACGGCGTTCTCGAGGGAATCTCCGCTCTGGGTCATGCTTATGCTGACACCGTGGCTCTTCAGTTCCGACACATAGGCATCGCTGCAGTACTGGCAGCCCCTGTCGGAATGGTGGATGAGACGTCTGGCGGTCATGTCGTCTATGTCCGAAAGCGCCATACGCAGTGCCTGAAGCGGATATGTCGTCTCCAGTGTGGGGCCGACAGCCCAGCCGACGATCTTGTGCGAGTAAGCGTCGGTTATCAGTGACAGATAACACACGCCCTCTTCCGTCTCCACATATCTGATGTCCGACACCCACACCTCATTGGGACGCGACGGGACAAGATCCGCGATGAGGCTCGGGTACTTCCTGGAGTGGTGGTTGGAGTCCGTCGTCTTGTAGTGGCGCCTGCGGCGGATGTGCACCATCAGGCCGTTCTTCCGCAGGATCTCTATGAACGCGTCCCTGCCGGGCATGCACCCCGTATCCTCGAACATCCGCTTGATTATCAGATACAGTTTCGAGCACCCGAGCCCCGGGTTGTCCTTGCGGTAGGAACGCGCCTTCTCCACTATCAGCGGCTCCACGGCGTCCTCAGCGAACTCGTTGCCGCTTCGCTTGTGCAGGAAAGAGGATACCCTCCATAGGAAAAGTATGCGCTTACGGTCACTGAGCCTGTCGAAGTGGCACGTTGTCCGTGGGATTGGCGTTTTGCCGGACATATTGCTGTGGAGGGACATAATGACCAGACTTTATGTTTTCTGGCTGAGGGACTACTGGCCGACAGAGATGTTCTCGATTCGGAGCTGGAATATTCCGGATGGGGCATGAACGTCAACTACATCTCCCACTTTTTTATCCATCAAGGCGGCTCCGATCGGAGACTTGATGGAAATCTTGCCTTCCTCAAGGTTCATTTCGTGGGGGCTTACAATCGAATATGTCATTCTGGCATTAGTGGAGAGATTGGTGAACTCCACTTTGCTGAGCAATGAGACCCTGTCTTTAGGAAGCGCGTTAGTGTCGATGACCCTTGAATATTGCAGTACCCTCTGCAGAAAACGTATTCTGCTTATAGCCTTGCCTTGAGACCTTCTGGCGGCGCGGTACCCTGCATTTTCGCTCAGATCCCCCTGGGCACGGGCTTCAGAGAGATCTTCCTTGATCCGGGGATATTCCACGTTTATGAGGTTGTTAAGTTCCGCGACAATCTGGTCGTAGCGTTCCTTGGACAGGTATTCCATAATGCGACATTTGTTATGCTTGGCAAATGTACGAAAATTTGTCCAGTATATGTCTCGGCTTCACCTCAAAGCCCACGCGGATTGGCGGCATCGTCCGTGCCTTCACACCCTCGCTTGCTTTCCTGTTGCTTATTGAATACAAGGAACAAACGGCCGCCGAGATGACTCCGAGAACAATTCCCGGCCGGTAACGGGAATCGAATGAGAAGTTGCACACAAGGCCGTACGTAAGCCCGTCCTGACAAATTCGTAATTAAATTTCATATTGAGTGCGTCTTTGATTATCTTTGCCTACTGTGCGTAAGATTGTTGACAGATGAAGATATTGACGAGTTTGATGCAGGGGGTTCTGCGTGTTGTCTCGGCGCTTCCGCTGGGATTCCATTATGCTTGGGCCGGGTTCTTTGCCTGGCTTATGCGTGATGTGTTGCACTACCGGCGGGATGTCGTGATGATCAACCTCTCGCGGGCGTTCCCTGACAAGAAATACAAGGAACTCAAACAGATTTCGGACGCGTTCTATAAACATTTCGGTGAAATACTCGCGGAAGCGATCTGGTTCGGAGGATGTCGCAACCCGGAACGGTTGCACAAGAGACGCTTGGTCGAATATGCCAACATAGAGACCGTAGAGGCTGCCCTTGCCGAAAGTCCTGGAGTCGTGGTGCTCAACAGCCATTTCGGCAACTGGGAACTCACAGGCGGATGCCTGAACTACGATTACCGTCCGGAATCCGAGCGGCGAAAAATCGATGTCAACGATGTCGTAGCTGTCTATAAGCCATTGAGCAGCAGGATGTGGGACGAGATAATGCGCGTGAACCGCTGCGCACCGGTGCTCCGGTACGGATACACCGGCTATGTCAGCTCTGTGAATCTTCTTCGTTTCGCCTTGTCCCATAAAGAGGACAAGAAAATCTACATCATCCCCGCCGATCAGTGTCCGTACAGGATCTCAACCGTGAACGATGTGGTGGATTTCATGCACCAGCCGACCAGGACAATGCTCGGCGGAGCTTCAATCGCCCACAAACTTCACTACAGCGTGTTCTACATGAGCCTGACACCAGTCTCCCGAGGCCACTACGAATGGACATTCAAGGAAATCTGCCGCGATGCCTCGACGAGGACTCCTCACTCGATAATGCAGGAATATTATAACCTGCTCCAGGAGGATCTGGAAAAACACCCGGAGAATTACCTTTGGACACACAAAAGATGGAAATGACAAAAATTTTATGAATATGAGAAATTATCGAACCGTATCACTTCTCTGTCTGGCCGCCGCCATGCTGCCGGCCGGAAGAATCTCGGCCCAGGATCCCGTTGGAACAGTCTCCTATGCGCTTCCTCAGACCACCATCACAATCGAGGTTGAAGCTGTCCGTGAATATTTCTACGCGGGGCCTTACGCCAAATACGCCCAGAAGTATCTCGGCGTGGACGCCCGTCAGTCCGACCAGACCACATGCACCCTCAGTACGGTCCGTATGACCCCGTACATCGAAGCAGACCAGAATTTCCGCTACTATGTCAATCCGGACAAGGCCACACAGTCTTTCCTTTCGCTCACATCTCAGGGGCTTATCGCTGTGAATGACGGGAGCTTCGGCGAGAGTGCCGAGTGGAGGTTCACCACACAGGCCGGAGCTGACTTCAACGGAAAGGGTGTAAGCTCGAACCTTACCTCGGAGGCCGCCACGCTTTACCGTGGTGTAAAGGAGGATGCGTCTTACAACCGCATAGCCGTGCAGCAGAACATGGTGGTTCAGAAATCTATTGAACAGAGGGCCAAGGAAGCCGCGGACATGATATTCAATCTCCGTCAGAAGAGGGTTCAGATCGTCACGGGGGACACCGATGCCACCTACAGCGGCGAGGCGATGGGTGCGGCTCTTAAGGAGATCTCCGCGCTTGAGAAGGAATATATGTCCATGTTTATCGGTTACAGTGACTACCAGACCCAGAAACTGAAGTGCGATGTCGTTCCGGTAAAGGACAGGAAGTCGCAGACATACGTCGCGTTCCGGATCTCAGACACCGATGGGATTGTCTCTGCCGACAATATGTCTGGCAAGCCTTATCTTCTTGAGGTTATCCCTCAGCCTATCGGCGAGGCTTCCGGCAAGGGAGTACAGTCAAAGGCAAATGTCGCCATCTACAGAATTCCAGCCATCTGCACCGTCCGTCTTTCTGATGGCGTGACCTCTTTCCTTCAGGACAGAATTGCCATCTACCAGCTTGGCACAGAAGGCTATTTCCCCCTTTCAAAGTGATATTGCATAATATTCATCCAGAGTGATCTAAAGATATATTCACATATTAAAATAGAATAACGCTATGACAATTAAAGATTTGCAGCCAAAGGCCGTTTGGGAGAACTTCTACGGTCTGACAAGAGTCCCTCGCCCTTCAAAGCACGAAGGCAAGGTTCAGGAATATCTCCTTAATTGGGGAAAAGAGCACGGTGTTGACGTGAAGAAGGACGACACCGGCAACATCATATTCACCGCTCCGGCCACTCCAGGGTACGAGAACCGCAAGGGTGTGATTATGCAGGCCCACATGGACATGGTTCCGCAGAAGACCGCCGACACCAAGCATGACTTCCTTACCGATCCTATCGAGACCGAGATAAAAGGGGAGTGGGTGACCGCCAAGGGAACCACTCTCGGAGCCGACAACGGCATCGGTGTGGCCCTCGCACTTTCCGTCCTTCAGGACAAGACATTGAAGCACGGCCCGCTTGAGGCTCTCATCACCTACGATGAGGAGACCGGCATGACCGGAGCCAACTCACTCAAGGCTGGAATATTGAAGGGTGACATCCTTCTCAACCTCGATTCCGAGGAGGAAGGCGAGCTCTGCACCGGTTGCGCCGGCGGAGTTGACGGCACCGCGGACTTCTCTTACAGAACCTACAAGACTCCGGAAGGATACGTAGGCTATAAGATTACAGTTAAGGGGCTCAAGGGTGGGCACTCTGGAATGGACATCTCCCTCTTCAGGGGTAACGCCAACAAGATTATCTGCCGCCTTCTCGATGCCGTGATCTCCGAATATGATGTCAAGATCGCATCCATCAACGGTGGTTCTCTCCGCAACGCGATCCCGTTTGAGGCTGAGGCGGAAATTCTCGTTCCTTCAGCCGACTCCCGCAAGGTTAAGGCTCTCGTGGAGAAGAAATTCGAAGAGTCCAAGTTCGAGTACCAGTACTCTGATCCTGACATGATTCTCATCTACGAGAAGCAGAGCGCTCCGGCTGCCCGCTACATCAGCCCTAAGGTCATAGGCAGGGCTGTAAAGGCCATCCTTGCCTGCCCTCACGGAGTCCAGAGAATGAGCGACACTCTGCCAGGTCTGACAGAGACCTCAACCAACATGGCTATCGTGCGCACTCAGAAGGGGCACCTTACGGTTCACTCGCTGACCCGCAGCTCTATCGACGCGGCCAAGATGTACCTCGCCGACTCTATCCGCTATGTGTTCGAACTGGCCGGGGCTAAATATTCAACTTCAGGCGCTTACAGCGGTTGGGCTCCGAAGCTTGGTACCCCTATGATCAAGGTTCTGGAGGACACTTATAAATCCCTCTTCGGAAAGGATCTCAAAATCACCGCCACACACGGAGGACTTGAGTGCGCCATCATGGGTGCAAAGTACCCCAACTGGGAGATGGTTTCCATCGGACCGGACATCCTCTATCCTCACTCTCCGGACGAGCGCGTGAACATCGCCTCCGTGGCCGAGACCTGGAAATTCCTCGTCGCTGTGCTTGAGAATATTCCTGAAAAGTAATGGTCCGCTTTTGCCGTCGCGGTCATATTCATTTATTTTATTGAAAGGGATTTGATCGCTGATTTGCTAAAGTTGAGATAATTGACTATATTTGCAGTCCTTTTGGGTTGGCATACGTCCCTAAAAGGGCTGCAATTTATTTATTATTAAACAATTAAATCAAATGTTAAAACAGTACGAGACCGTTTTCATCGCTACTCCCGTTTTGTCTGAACAACAGATGAAGGAAGCGGTTGCAAAGTACACCAAGTTTATCGCCGACAACGGTGGTGAGGTTGTGTACGAGGAGGACTGGGGACTCCGTCAGCTGGCTTATCCTATCCAGCACAAGACCTCAGGATTCTATTATCTTATCCAGTTCAAGGCTGAGCCAAGTTTCATCGCCACCCTTGAGACACAGTATTTCCGTGATGAGAGGATCATCAGGTTCCTTACCGTGGCTCTAGATAAGCACGCCGTGGCCTACGCTGAGAAGAGAAGGGAGAACAGGAACAAGCCTGCCGCTCCTAAGGCAGAGGAGGCTCCAGCAGAGGCTCCGGTAGCCGCCGAAGAGAAAAAAGAGGAAAACGCTTAATCAAGGAGGAATTAATTATGGCACAGAATGACGCACAGAATGCGGGAATCCGCTATCTCAATCCTCCTACAGTAGAGGTTAGAAAGAAGAAGTACTGCCGTTTCAAGAAGGCAGGCATCAAGTATGTTGATTACAAGGACGCCGAGTTCCTCAAGAAGTTCCTCAACGAGCAGGGTAAGATTCTACCTCGCCGTATCACCGGTACTTCCCTGAAGTTCCAGAGGAAAGTCGCTCAGGCAGTCAAGAGGGCGCGTTCCCTTGCTCTGCTTCCTTATGTAACTGACCTTCTTAAATAATAGGAGAGCGAGATTATGAAGATCATTTTGAAGAAAGAAGTTGCCAATCTCGGCGAGGCCGGAGATGTGGTAGAGGTAAAGTCAGGTTACGGCCGCAACTATCTTATCCCTCAGGGATTCGCCGCCGCCGCCACTCCATCCGCTCTGAAGCAGCTTGAGGAGACAAAGCGCCAGAGGGCTCACAAAGAGGCCAAACTCATCGCTGACGCTGAGGCTCTTGCAGCCAAGATCGCTGCCACACCGGTTAAGGTGGCCGTAAAGGTCAGCGAGTCCGGCAAGATTTACGGCTCTGTCACCACCGCTCAGATCGAGGAGGCTCTCAAGGCCGCTGGTGTTGATGTTGACAAGAAGAACATCACCCTCGGTGAGATCAAGACCGTTGGCGAGTACGAAGGCACCGTCAAGTGCTACAAGACCGTCAAGGCCACCGTTAAGGTAACCGTTGAGGCCGAGGCATAATCATAAGTTTATCAAGCCTTCAGGCTGACAATATTCTCCATGAAGCCGCAGAAAACTGCGGCTTTTTTGTAAATAAGTGACAATTGTTGAGTCCATTTCATCGTGATGTCTCGGATCAAGTGTTAGTGGTCAATTTTTGGACC
>DCCQ01000113.1:0-15211 GCA_002314195.1 Bacteroidales bacterium UBA1077
GATGTCGTGGTGACGTAAGTGTTGGTCTTAGGGTCAACGGCACGTCCGAAGTTGTAGTAAGCGTAGCTGCTTCCGCTGATCTCAGGAGTGAAAGCATCGAAAATCGCGTCCCTTCTGGCGAGGCGGGCGTCACCGTTGGACGCCTGCTGGATCCTGACCTTGGTGCTGTTACTGATCGCATACTCCATGCAGTCCTTCAGCGTCATCGGATTCGGAAGCGACTCCTGCGCGAAAACCGGAGCCGTGGCCATCATCGCCAATGTTATGAATATTGCCTTTTTCATGTTCTTTTTATCTTTTCGGCAAAAGTCACAAGCATCAGGCGTGCCAAAATATTCAATTAATTAATTATTAGCGTTTTAACAATTTAAGCACTTTAAGGAAGTGTAAAGAAATTTAACACTGTGTGTAAAGAATCTTTACACCTTGGGGAGGTTCAATGACAAAAACGCAATCGGGGCTGACCAGAATCTGGCCAGCCCCGATTGTGATTCCGTAGGGATTCGAACCCTAGACCCACAGATTAGAAATCTGTTGCTCTATCCAGCTGAGCTACGGAACCGTTCCCACGTCTCACAATTCCGGAGAATCGGAAACGGACTGCAAATATACGAAATTTCCAACGAAAACAAACACTTGGCTGTTTTATTTATCCGTTTGAGGACTTTTTGCCCTCAAAGAACATTCAAATCAAAGAGACTCCACAAACCGAGGCAATCATTCACGTAAAATAATCAAATCTGATTGGGTGCGGCGGCGCATTGATTCTGTCTATATTGCGAACAACAAGAACCTGGCAGGTTATGACATTAAAGAATCTTTTCAACGAATGGGAAAAACAGGCTCCCGTTGATCTCAGTGAAGAACAGATGGATGCCGCTTTCAGCAAGGTCATGAAAGAGGCGGACCGCGTGGAATCCAAGCTCGGACACGGCAGGTATGGAATATTCAGGAATCCGGTTTTCAGGGTGGTGGCGAAATATTCATCAGCGGCGGCGGTGGCGGTGTGTGTCACGCTCGCGTTTGTGGCTGTGTCAAGAAAATCGTATGACCGCGGACTTTCCGCACATATTCAAGGAGAACAGGTGAACATGGTGGAACTGTCGACCAGCAACGGCGAGATTCGCAGGATCACACTGCCGGACTCCAGCAAGGTGACCCTCAACGCAGGCTCGGTGCTCATCTACCCGGAGCGTTTCAGTCCTGAGGAAAGGGCTGTGTACCTATGCGGCGAGGCCGCGTTTGACGTGACCGGGGATCTGGAGCGATGCTTCATCGTCAAGACATCAAGCATCAGCGTCAAGGTGTACGGAACCATGTTCAACATCACGGCCTACAACGACAACCCATTGGTAAGCACCACATTGTGCAAGGGAAGTATCTCTGCCATGGGAAACCACGGAGAAGCGCCGGCAAAACTTGTTCCCGGCCAGAAATACACATTTGACAAGGTGAGCGGCCAGGCGTCCGTGACGGAGGTCAACACAAAAGAGGACACAGCATGGATGGATGGAGACCTTTGCTTCCGCTCCGAATCGCTGCACAACATCGTCAAGACCATCGAGAGACGATACGGAGTGAGAGTCTACATCACCACAAGCAAGTACGACAACGACTTCATAACAGCGAAATTCATTCATGGAGAGACTCTTGAAGACCTCATGACAGCTCTCTGCAAAGTCACTCCGGGAATGAGTTATAGAATCATCAACTCCAACATATACATAAAATAAGGACACCACATCGGTGGAACCGCACAAAGACAAGAAACCAATTATCTTTATAACGTTTTATGAAACATTTACTTGCATTAATCACATGCATTCTGCTGCCTCTGTTCTCCGCCTGGGATCTTTCGGGACAGGAACAGACGCTGAGGTTCCCGAAACGGGAAATGAAGATTGCAGATGTTTTCAGCGCGATCGAAAAGCAGACAGACTACACTGTCGCCTACAACGAAAGTGTGCTGGATGCCGGAAAGGTCGTGACTGTTCCTGAGAGCAAAACTCTCTCGGAAGTTTTGACAGCCATTCTGAAGGGCACCGGAACACAGTTCTCTTTTCAGGGCAGGATGATCCTTATCCAGAAGACAGAAGCGGTGAAGAAGAGCGTCACATATTCCGGAAAGGTCGTTGACAAGACCGGGCCGGTGGTGGGGGCCGCCGTGATTGTGGACCAGACAGGGGCTGTCTGTGTCACAGATTCAGACGGTCTGTTCTCGGTAAAGGCTGCGTCTGGTTCGACAGCCAAGGTCTCGATGCTGGGCTACAAGGACAGCGACATCGTCTTCGGAGCGCAGACCGACGGGCTAAACATCGTTCTTGAAGAGGACAACAGACTGCTTGACGAGTCAGTCGTGGTCGGTTACGCATCGATGAAGAAGCGCAATCTTGTCGGAGCCGTTGACCAGATTGGGAGCGAGGCCATCACCAACCGCCCTAACGGCAACCTTGCGAGATCATTGCAGGGTGAGGTGGCCGGCCTCAACATCTCGTTCACCGACAGCAAGCCTTCAAGGTCAGCGTCTTTCAACGTGCGCGGCGAGACATCCATCGGAGCCGGCGGCTCCACGCTTGTCCTCATCGATGGCGTGGAGGGAAGCCTGAACACCATCAACCCTCAAGACGTGGCCAGCGTGACTGTCCTTAAAGACGCGTCCTCGACGGCGGTGTACGGAGCGCGCGGAGCGTTCGGCGTCATACTCGTCACCACCAAGGATCCTCAGAAAGGGCGTCCTGTGATAAACTACAATGGTTCCGTCACCATGAACAGCAGGACGGTCGTCCCGGATGTCATCACGGACGGTCTGACATGGCTTAACTGGTGGAAGGACTCCTACAACGGCTATTACAACGGGGCCAAGTCGCTGCTCAACCATATCGACAGCACAGTGCCTTACACCGAAGAGATCTACAACGAACTTGTGCGCAGGCAGGCCGACCCTTCCCTCACGCGGACGACCACACTCTCCGGACACAACATGTTCGGATGGGCCTATATGGAGTCCACCGACTGGTACGACCTGTTCTACAAGGACTGCAACTGGTCCACGGAGCACAATCTATCCGTGTCCGGAGGCAACGAATTCGCCGACTACTATGTGTCCGGTCGATACTACGGCATGGACGGCATCTACAAGGTGGGCAACGAGGACTACAAGAAATATGACATCCGTGCCAAAGGCACCCTCAAGGTGCGTCCTTGGCTCAAGATCACCAACAACATCTCCGCGTCTGTGGTCAACCATTACGAGCCGAAGCATTCCAGAGACAATTTCAACGTGCAGAAAGCCATCAACCACGCCGGTATGCCGCTGTCGCCTGTCAAGAATCCTGACGGAACATGGACCACCGCCGCAGCGATCTCTGGATATGCGGCCTTTGTCGAAGGAACATCCTACAGGACTAACGACTATGTGTACCTCAGGGAGAAAATCTCCGCCGACGCCGACATCATCAAGGACGTGCTGAAAGCCCAGGCCGACTACTCCTTCAATTACACGTCCAGAAAAAGGGTTGACGTCCAGACTCCGATAAAGTATTCCAAGACTCCGGGAGTGATTCTGCTGGAATCCGAAAGCGCCGGATCGGCAAAAAGCCAAAGCGACTATTCCACAAGGTACCAGGCGGCAAACGCCTACCTGACCTACACTCCTCGCCTGGGCGAGAGCCACAGTCTCACCGCACTTGCGGGATGGAATATTGAAGAGCAGAAGTACGAGACACTCACAGTCTCAAGGTCTGGCCTCATAACAGACAAGAAACCGTCATTCTCCCTTATGGACGGAACACCGACCGCGCCGGTCGAGGGAGGCAACGCATGGTCGTATGTGGGTGTATTCTACAGACTCAACTACAGCTACAAAGGAAAATATCTCGCCGAGTTCAGCGGACGCTATGACGGGTCATCCAAGTTTCCGATGAACTCAAAGTGGGGAATATTCCCTTCCGGATCCATCGGATGGAGGATATCGGATGAACCGTGGATGAAATGGGCCACTGTCATGGACAACGCCAAGATACGCCTCTCGGCAGGATCAATGGGCAATGGCAACGTGAGTCCATATTCATACACATCATCAATGTCCATCGGCACCGCGAGTGACATCGTGCTGGGTGGCGTGCTTCCGTCTTACACTACAGTAGGCAGCACAGTTCCTGTCTCGCTCACATGGGAGAAAGCCACGACCTACGATGTCGGCCTTGACCTGGATTTCTTCCGTAACAGACTGTCACTCAGCGGAGACATCTACAGACGCTACACAACTGACATGTACACGGCCAGTGAGTCACTTCCGTCAGTGTTCGGCACGACACCTCCGAAAGGCAACAACGCTGAGCTCAAGACCGACGGTTTCGAGCTCACGCTGTCATGGAGAGATGAGTTCAACCTTCACGGAAAGCCTTTCTCTTACAACATCAAGGCTATGCTTTGGGACAGCAAGTCCATCATAACCAAGTACGCCAACGACACCGGCTCCCTCGGAACTGTCAAGGGTTACATCCAGAACGGTGGTTCACCGTCCAACTGCTATGTCGGAATGACAATCGGAGAGATTTGGGGATATACCGTTGACGGACTCTTCAAGGATCAGGCGGACATCGATGCCTCGGCCATTCACAATTTCCAGCAGGCTTCCGACAAGATGACAAGGCCGGGACAGGTCAAAATCAAGGATCTGGACGGAAACGGAGTGATCGACCCGGGCAATTTCATGGTTCACGACCACGGTGACCTCACCATCATCGGAAACAAATCTCCAAGATACAGGTTCGGCATCAACCTCGGAGCGAACTGGAACGGAATCGGACTCTCCGTGTTCCTTGAGGGAGTGCTCCACAAGGATTGGTATCCAGGCTCAGACTCCGGCTATTTCTGGGGCAAGTACGGCAGGCCTTTCTTCTCATTCATTCCTTCGATCCATGCCTACACGGACGATGTGTACAGCGCCGAGAAGAACAACTGGGACACAGCTTATTGGCCAAGAATCACCACCTACCAGTCCAACAGTTCCTACAACTGGACCAAGGTTCTTGAAATACCTAACACCCGATACATCCAGAACGCAGGTTACCTCAGGGTCAAGAACATTCAGCTCGACTACTCTTTCAACCAGAAGATCTGCAACAAGATCGGACTCCAAGGACTCAAAGTGTACCTCACCGGAGAGAACCTGTTCACGTTCACCCCTCTGCACAAATACGCCCCGAACTACGACCCGGAAGGGCTTTCGTATGACGCAGACTTCAAGTCCGCCGCAGACGGCTACACGTACCCGGTGCTGAAGAGCGTGACACTCGGTCTTAACATTACATTCTAAGAGAAGACATGAATATGAAAATGAATAAAATATACACGTTGATGCTTCTGGGGGCAATGGTATTGCCGTCCTGCGACTCTTTCCTGACCCAGGAGAACCCGAACAGCATTGAAAGCGAGTTCTATTTCACGGACGAGTCGTCTCTGGAGATCTACACCAACGGTCTGATAAGGAGTTTCGCGACCAACATCAAAAGCTTCATCGACGGGGACAAGAACTCCGACACTCATTCATGGGACGGCCAGGCGGCATATTTCATGGACAACTACTCAGCCGAGGACGCGACAAACTGGAGCACAGGCAACTGGGCGCAGCTCCGCTCGATAAACTATTATCTGGACAACATGCGGAACGCAAGCGCCTCCGAGGAGATCATGAACCATTACGAAGGGGTAGGACGGTTCTTCAGGGCGCTGTTCTACTTCGACAAGGTCAAGACTTTCGGCGCGGTGCCTTACTATGACCACACCATCGACGCGACCGACAAGGAAGCCCTCTACAAGGACAGGGACAATCGTGAATATGTGGCCGGCAAGATCCTTGAGGATCTCAATTACGCCTGCGAGAACTGCCTTCCGGATGCGAAGTACCGCATGAGAGCCTCATATATTCATAAATATGTCGCCCTCGCCCTGAAAGCCAGATTCTGCCTCTACGAGGGAACTATGAGAAAGTACCACGTCAACGATCCTTCTACAGACAAGCCGTGGACCAAGGATGAGAGCAGGATGTATCTTGAGGAATGCGTGAAAGCCTGCGAGGAGATCATCAACTCGGGAGTTTACTCGCTGACTGACAACCCTTCGGCAAGGAAGACCCAGTACAGGGACATGTTCATCAACGCTGATGCCTGCGGCACCTACACCAACGAGTTCATCTGGGCCAGAGACTATGACATCGACCTTCAGGTGACATATTCCATCAATGACTATATGGTGAACCCTCAGCACGCCAACTATGCGTTCACAAGGCAGTTCATCAACACTTACCTGATGACGGACGGAACTCCGTTCACAAGCAAGTACACCGACTACAACAGCGTGGATTTCGTGACGGAGTGCGCGGACAGGGACTACCGTCTCGCGCAGACGATCAGGACTCCAGGCTTCATGAGAGACAACGGCACCACTTCCTGGGCTCCGGACGTGAAGTTCTCCAAGACCGGTTATCAACCTGTCAAATGGCTGACGGACGACTCCTCAAAGGACTCCAACACGGCGGCCATTGCATCGGATGTTCCGCTGATGCGCTACGCCGAGGTCCTGCTGAACTACGCCGAGGCCAAGGCCGAGCTCGGAGAGATGAACGAAGACGTGTGGAACAAGACGATAAAACCGTTGCGCGAGCGCTCCGGTGTCACAAGCGTCTATCCGTCTGAGGCCGACCCTTATATGGTTGAATATTTCCAGAACCGTGTGACGGATCCTTACATTCTGGAAGTCAGAAGGGAAAGGGGCATCGAGCTTACGATGGAGAACGTCCGCTACCATGACATCATCAGATGGCATCAGGGAGAATTGTTCGCCAGACCGTGGATGGGCCTTTGGATTCAGGCCACGGAGACTCCGCTGGACCTCAACAATGACGGAACCCCGGAGACGATGGTCACAAACGATGTCAGAAAGACCTCGACGCTCAATCTGCTGATGATTGACAACGCCTCCGAAGCCGGCCACAAACTATCCAACGGCACATCCGGCAACATCCTGCCGGCCACCGCGTTGCAGCGCAACTGGCACGACTACAAATATGTCAGGCCAGTCCCGGCGACAGCGATCCAGGAAAATCCCAACCTGTCACAGAATCCAGGATGGAAAAATGTTTACAAAAAATAACAGCGAAGAATCATGAAAATCATAAACAGAATAATTTCAGGCATAGCCGCGGTCATCGCTGTGTCCGTGAGTGTCTCATGCGGTGACGATGGTCCCAGCGTGTTTGAGAGGGAGAATGACAGCATCGACTGCGACTGCACGGAGCAGGTGATCAAACAAGTCATCCTGAGCGATGGGGAATGGACATCCGACTGCGCCGGAACGGACTGGATCAGTGTCTATCCGGAAAGCGGCAGCGGTGACGGCAAATACTACAGCACCATCGAACTCAGGGTAAAATACAACGCCGGAGGGGAGCGCGAGGGTACAATCTACCTCAAGCATGGCGGCAAGGACTATCCTGTCACAGTCAAGCAGGCAAAGTGCGATTTTACGTTCCAGGAGCCTTATTTTGACGGCAATCTCACGATAGGTGTGGAATCCACGGCAAAAATTGAGATCCCTTACGTCAAGGCAAACGGAACTGAAGTGTACGAGATCAGCGCGACAGCCAATTCGGATGTTGTCAAGGGGCTCTCGGTCCCTACCGTCAAGTTCGACTCTTTTGAGAAGGGTACCGGAAGCCTCAGCGTACCTGTAGTCGGAACCCCATCCGCCCAGGGAGAGGTAATATTCAATGTCACCGCCAACGGCAAGCCGATAGGAAGCTGCAAGGTCACCGTCTACGACGAGTTCGGCGGAAAACCTGGCGGAGTCGATGCCTCATGGAACTTCTACGAGGCCGGAATATCACCTAAGGGTTCTGACTACGACTACAGCTGGACATCAGCGTCCGCCCACTACCCTGGAAGCCCGCTTCCTTCAAACGCCCACAAGGTGCTGACCACCTCCGGAAACAAGAAGGCATGGCTCACCGCCGAATGTGCCGCGGCAACAGACTACACTTTCAATCCGTCCATCCAGATCAAGGGCATGATGCTCAATGACTACTTCCTGGCCGTGATCCCTGTGAAGAATGTGAAGCCTGAGACCAAGATCCAGGTAGAAGCCTCATTCGGAGCCGCTGGCTCTGCCGCCGGCGTGTTCTCGATTGAATATTCTTCAAACAACGCCATCTGGAATCTGGCCGGCGGAGCGAGGGACACCACAATCTTCGGACAGAACGGAAAGATCCACTACCATGTGGCATCCGGCAACACCGGAGACACCAGAAAGCAGTACGACAAGGCTACCGACCCTGGCTACAAGGCCTACACCTTCGCTTTGACAGGAATATCCCCTATAAACGACGGCAACCTGTACATCAGGCTGAGGGTTTCCATAGATGTCAGGGCGCTACCGTCAGCCTCGGCACCACACATCAAAGCGAACGCCTGGTGCGACCTTAAAGGACTTGATGTCAAACTAATAGAAGAGAAATAATGATCACGCACAGATTTACACGCAAGATGAATTGCTTACTGACAGTTCTCATCGCTGCAACCGCTTTCTCTGGGTGTCTCAAGATAGACACCCCTGAGAATTGGCCGAAAGAGCCGGAAAAAGAGCCGGAGACCGAAAGCGAGGTTTACAAGGTTGTGGCCCACAGAGGCGGGGCGGCCGAGTGCAACCGCCCGGACAACTCTGTCTCCGGGCTTAAATACGCCATCAGCCTCAAGTGCTACGCATCCGAATGCGACATCGTGCTTACATCCGACAACGAGGTGCTGGTAGCTCATCCGCTTGACGGAGGCAAGGTCAACGGACTCACCACATTCGACCACACGGCCGCCCAGATCAGAGCCGCCGGCGCATTGGCGAACGGGGAACAGATTCCATCGCTGTCCGATTTCCTGAAAGTGCTGACCGACAAGGAGCAGAACCCTCATGGAACGAAACTGTGGATGGATGTGAAGCGGCTCGTGAGCAACGGAAAGAACATGGATGCCAGCTATTCGATAAACTGTTGTCTGCGGGCCTGCCAGATCATCAGGGAGATGAAGGCGGAGGAGTATTGCGAGTTTCTGATTCCAACCGGAGATGACATATTCATGGCTGTAAGGGATCAGGTCATTGACTCCTACAAGATCAATCTGTGCTGGATGACCTGCACCGATCCCGCCAGATACGGTAAGGCGTGGGCGCAGCTTGCCTACACCAAGGTGCTCGGAGAGAAACCGACCGGCAACTACAGGCCGCAGGACTATTTCTCCGCAGGGGTTCCGCTGAGCATCTACAACGTGGATTCGGACGAGACCATGGATGACACCATAGGGTACTACAAGCAGTTGAAAGCCATCTTCACGAACTATCCGGCAAAACTGATAGGCAAACTGAAGGAAAAAGGGCTAGAAAAATAGTCGCGAACATAAAAGGGATGGCCTTCCAGTCATCCCTTTTTTATATTCAAGAAACTTGAATCACAAGTGCATGGCAATGAAAAAAGAAAACAGTGCCATGATTTTCCTGAGCTCTTTCAAAGCCAGATTCATGTGGTTCTCGACCGTTTTTTTTGAAATATTCATCCGCTCGGCTATCTCTGAATTGCTCAGTCCTTCCACCCGGCTCAGCATGAACACTTTCCTGCGCCGGTCAGGCATACGGTTGACCGCACACATAATCCTTGCGAATCTGAGATTGGCGTCAAGGTTCTCCTCGGTCATCGGCTGATACGGAAGATCCCCGAAGGCAAGATCAATATGAGTCTTCCTGGACTTGGACCAGTTTATGGCCATATTCGTCGTCATCCTGAACAGAAAGGCGCTGATCCTTTTGACATCCACAAGCGTGTGACGGACAAACCACAGCCTCACAAACACGCTCTGCGCGACATCCTCAGCATCATCGTAAGACTGGAGAAAAGACTGTAAGAACGCAAGGACCTTAGGA
Organism: Bacteroidales bacterium UBA1077; assembly: GCA_002314195.1. GTDB lineage: Bacteria > Bacteroidota > Bacteroidia > Bacteroidales > UBA932 > Cryptobacteroides. The sequence continues at coordinate 9,964 of DCCQ01000113.1, forward strand.
TAATACTTGTCAAAAATGACCCTGAAGGCTTCCTTGTCACCTTCAGCGATCATCTTCAAGTAGTCCTGTTCCGTCATCGCCACACCGGCCTGATTTACCTGTTGGCGGCGTTGACCTTATGGGCATAGTCTAGCCGTCCTGAAAGATGCCGTCTGACATCCTTCCAACGGTAGTACGGGCCTGAGACAGGCTCCACGCCATTCAGCAGACGTTCCTGCTCATTCAGCAGGAACTTGACAAGTACATCCTTCGAGCCCGGCCTGCGGTAGAACACCATCTGGAGGTTGCAGGCCATCGGGGTAAAGTCGGCTGCCATCCAATGCATCCAGACCTCCTCCAGAGGCCACATCTCGCTGCAACCTTCAATCCCCATAAGTCCGGCAAGCGGCATCACGGAAACATCGTGCGCGAACCTCAGTTCAGCGGCCACGTTACTCTTGGCGGAGACTGCCGCGTTGGCCTTGACGATGAAATCCTCCAGCAGATCATCCGCCATCGCGATGCGCCTGCCCTCCGATTCCGCCGCGTTCACCATCTCTGAATATATCCGGCAGGAATTAAGTTTCGTGATAGAGAACATTTCCTCAGGAGTGAAATATGAGGAGACGAATATATCATTGAGATCAATGTCAGGAGCAATGGAACCCCATGTGAATATTTCTCTGGCGAACATATCCTCCCGTCCGACAATGGAATCAGCCGCCTTACGGTCCGTGAATATGGAGTTCATGAAATCGCTTACATCTATCCACGCCTTTGACAGGGAATCCACCTGCGGAGCGGAAATCCTCACGACGGCCTTGAACCAGGACGGTTTCCTGAGAAGGTAGGCCATGTAGGAATCGCCGCTGTGGACATTGACCCTCAACTTCTTGTTCAGTTTCTTGAGCTCGCCGGTGCAGCTGAACATACTCTCCTGACAACGCTGGACGGTACTGGAGACTGCGTCCACATACCTTCTGGAATCAGACTTGAAGACCGACGGGAAACGGAGGAACATCCTGTCCGCGATTTCCTTGTGCTCATTCTTGCCTCTGGCCGACAATTTTCCGGCCTTGCCGACGGAAACCGAATCAATCCTGTACAGATCCGAGTACAACGCCTTGCCCTTCTCGGTAAGTATTCCGAGCGAGTCCGCCTTCATGAACATGGCCGCAAGGGCGCCAAAGGATTTGTCCGAGCTATGGTAGCGCGAGCCATGACGACCGATATGGCTGATGTAGAAAGGCTCAAAGCCTTCGGGAGCGGCGGTGTCGGTCATATTCCCGGCTTTGTAGATGTGGTAGATTCCGGCTCCGGCAAATTTGTCGGCGTTGATTTTCTCAAGTGTAACCTGCGCCCCGGATGGCAAAGCGAAGAACGAGGCCGCCAAGGCCAAGGCAGCGAAACGGTATTGTAATGATTTCATAAACATTGATTTATCTGTTACGATGTCCACGTTTTGCAGGACGGTTGTTACTTATCGCCTTGTCCTGAAGGGCATGGATCTCCTTTCTGCTCCAAGGCAATCCGATGAACTCGGACGGATAGTCGGTCTCAATGATGTCCGGCTCGGCGAGAAGCTCGCGCTCGTAAGCCACCCTGCGGTCCTTTGGATTCTTCACCTTGTCGGAAGATCCGGTAATCGATGTCATGATCATGACTCCCCTGTCGTGGAGTTTCTTGTACACATCCTGAAGTTCCGGATTCACGGCCAGACGGACATACGCCATGATGTGATCCCACGGAATCGGACATTTGTCATAGGCCTCGAAATGTTCCTCGGAACTGATTTCCACGCAGAACATAACGTCACGCACGCCATTGTTCCAATAGTAGAGAGCCTCATCGATGGAACGGACGCTGAGCATGATGTTGTGGTACATCGACCAGTCTCCGCCAGGACTCAGCTGCCTGATGTAATAGTCAAGGCTGGCCTTCTTCACTTCAGGACTCACGCCTTTGGTGTTGATGTACTTGTTGTCGAAGTTGAAGACCACCTTGTCCTTGCCCCACTCCAGAATGGATTTCAAGGTCGGAATCCTGTACGGGGTCACATTGCCGGCCCTGTCCACCAGATTCAGTTTCTGAATCTCGTCAAAGGTGTAATCCTCCACCTTGCCTTTCCCGTTCGTTGTCCTGTCCACGGTCAGATCGTGCATCAGCACCATCACGCTGTCCTTGGTGAAGCTGAAGTCAACCTCGAAGAACGTCGGCATCATCGACAGTGTCTTCTCGCAGGACTCCACGCAGTTCTCCGGATAACCCGGCATCATTCCTCCACGATGTCCGCTGATGACTATGTCCCTGTCCGGAGAGTACTTGAAATACTCCTGCAGATCATAGAACGAGTTGATCAGCACCTTGTTGGCATTGACTCCTGCCTCCAATGCCCCGTCTTCGGCACCGGACTGGGCCAGTGCCTGCGCGGAGAAAACCCCGGCCGTGGCGAACACCATTAAAAGTCTTAGTTTCATATTCATCTCCAACGAATTTATAAAGTTACAATATTTGCTGAATATATGACAGTCTGAATCAAACTTACACCTAAAATATTCCTAAAAGAAGAATCCTGTGTTGAAATAAACGACTCCGGCGCCGTCTTGGGTGGAAAGAGCGTGGGCATATTCAATGTTAAGGACAAAGTTACGGTTGAGGATTATCTTCAGGGCGGCTCCGGCGGAAAAGTGAAGCGAGTCCCTTGCGGCGGAGGAGGAGATGTACTTTGAGTATAACTCCGGGGAAACACCCGTCCTGTTGCTGACATCGAAAGAGCGCAAGGAAGTGATTCCGTCGCAGAAACCACTCAGCATCAGACCGATGTCTTGATTCAAGAGAGTAAGACCGGCGAATTTCCAGCGGAGTTCCGTGTTGAAGAAGCCGACGCCCGGACCGGAGACTCTGTTATAAAGGAGGCCCCGGACTGTCCTGTAACCACCGAGGGCGACGTTGTCATAAACCGGACCGCCGGGAGTGTAGAACGGAAGCACATACCATGGAGCGTTACCGATAAAACCCTGATAGTCCATGCGATAGGCAAACGTCAAGCCATCTTTGCACAAAGGAATATATTGCCGGAATGTCGCTTGAAACTTCAGGTAGGATTCCGATGAGCCTAAGAAAGACGGGGCGGCGACCAGAGCCGCGCGGGCTAAGACACCTTTCGTCGGAACTCCCTCATAGTCACGTGAATCGTAAAGAAGTCCGACCCTGATGGCGGAGGAATATTTCCGGAAATACTCATCAGAAGGGATTATTCCCCAACTTCTGTAGAGACTGAACAAGGATATTCCCTCACCCTCTTCCTTGGGTTGGTAGTCCTTGACCCTGAATGCGTTGAAGTGGTAACCGACTTCCCAGGAAAGATGTCCGGTAATATTCCCGGAAAAATCAGCCTTGATATTAGTTGTCGCGCGGGAATATTTGTAGAAACCATCGTCCGCCGAGGTGTCGTAGAAGGTGCGGCGACCGCCGAAGCCAAAGAATTCCATCGCGTTGTCCGCGCAATGACTCGCGGCGAGATTCATCCTCATCTGAGGGAAAAGACTCCCGGAGTCGAAAGATGCTATGAAAGTCTTGCTTCCGCCTGTGTAGCCGGAAGCCTCGAAGTAGCCGCTGCTCTTAGGGTTGGGATAAGTTGAGCCGTCGCCGAAGTCATAGACGTTCATCAAGGCTCCGAACAGAATCCCTTTCGCGCCGTCGAATCCGGCCATCGGAAACGGCAAGAACGAGTGTCCCGTCTTGACAACGGGTCCTTTGTCTTCCGCCCGGATGGATCCAAGCGAAAGCGACAGGCACAGAGCCAGGAAGAGCGATCTTGCGACACGTGTCATTCTATAAATCTTTGTCGGTACGCAAAAAGAGTATCCTCGCGCACGGGATGACTGGAACAGGTGTTTGGTGCGTAAGAGTTTCCATTCTGCTCACGGACTCACGACAGAGGGCAAAAGTAAGAACTAAGCCAGGAAACGGAGTACATCTTCAGTCCAGTCTTCGCCGTTGGTGGCTTGGATGGTGTTGATGCCTATGGCTCTGGCGGCGGCAACATTCTTGGGGCCGTCATCGATGAAAAGAACATGAGACGGGGCGGCTTTCTCGGATTCCAGCATCATTCTGAATATCCGCTCGTCCGGCTTCATCACCTTCATCTCGTAACTGGCGTAGATGCTGTCAAGATAGTCGTCCAGCGAGTGGCCGTGGCCGTCAAAGGCTTTGCTCAGAGCCCATTCCATGACGAAAGGATTGGTGTTGGACAGGAGTGAGAGACGGTAGCCTTCGGCACGAAGTTTCCTGAATAACCCAAGGTTCCTTTCCGGGACACTTGAGAAGAATCCCATGTAGGCGTCACGGCACTCTTCCATGCTCACTTCCCTGCCGGCTTCCTTGCTGACCCTGGCGCGGAATTCCTCCTTGTCAATCAGGCCAGTCTCGAAATCCCCGAAGAACCCCTGCTGACGCACAAGGTTGAGATATTCTTCAACATTATAGAAACCAAGGGCCTTGAATCTATTGATGACCGTACCGAGGTCCGCCGGGGCGACCACCCCGCCGAAATCAAAAACCACATTCGTGATGTCCTTTCTCATATTCATGGATAATTTGCCGCAAAGATAGTGATATGCCGTAACTCAATGATAAAAAACATATAATTTTCATAAAAAACAGAAATATTTAGGTTCATACCCCCAGCTGTTCAGAAGCCTTTCGTACCTTTAGGCAAAAAACTATGGAAACGTCTAATGTTGGTTACCCAAATGGTACACAAAATCAAAAGAATGACTATATTTACCGAAAAATCAGGGATATGGTCATTATCAGCAGCTGGGAATTCAGAGCCAATCAAAGCAAATATCTTGAGATGGCTTCAAACGGGGAAGATGTTATCCTTAAATCCAGAAGCAACGGAAATTTCAAGATTGTGCCTCTGACATCTGATGACACCCTTATGACACGCACGGAACTGGAGGCCAAGATTAATCAAGCCAACAAAGACTATGAAAATGGTGATTTCACGCCCATAAACACACCTGACGAACTAAAGAATTTTCTTGAAAGCTTATGACATATTCATTAGTTATTTCGGAAATCGCAAAAGCAGACCTTGAAAGACTTAAACGTAACGAACCAAAGGCTTTTGAAAAAGCGACAACGCTATTGAATGAATTAATGGAACATCCCAGAAGTGGAACCGGGAAACCAGAGCCTCTGAAATGGAACAAAAGAAATCAATGGTCACGCAGAATCACTATAAGAAGCTGTTTTGATTTGT
>DCCQ01000113.1:15342-20136 GCA_002314195.1 Bacteroidales bacterium UBA1077
TTCACCTCAAAGAACATTTCAAACAAATCAAAACAACTTCTAAAACATAGGCTTGTTTACGAAATAAAAGACACCGAAGTCATTGTCCTGATTATTTCGGCATACGGCCACTACAAAGAGAAATAATCGGGAAATTTAGAAACTTGAGAAAAATAAACTGCCTCAGGTTTGTCAATTATTTTCGAGGATAGGTTTCTTTTGGAAGAGGGAGTGTACTGGAGGTACATGACCGATGAGAAAAGGAACATAGACCGGAAAGAATGAAAAAGATGATGCAGGTTAGTTTTTGAAAGTTTCTTAGTATATTCACGAAAATTTTTGAGCGATGTACACATTCAAGCAGGATGGCGACAGGTTTGTCGTCAGCATTGACAACCATCAGGAGTTGATGGGAGCGATAGCGGCATTTTGTCAGGAGCAAGGGATTCTGGCGGGAGAGGTGAGCGGCATCGGGGCGGTGAACAACGCCACTCTGAGGTTCCTCAATCCGGCCACCAAGCATTATGTCGACAAGACGTTCGGGGAGCAGATGGAGATTTCAAGTCTTGTGGGCAACATTTCAGAGAAGGACGGCAAGGTCTATCTGCATCTTCACGCCAACTTCGGGCGGGCGGACTACACGGTTGTGGGAGGGCATCTGCTCACGGCGACCATCAACGGGGCCTGCGAGGTGTTCATCAGGCGCTACAACTGCAAGGTGGGGCGTCACTTCGACGAGGAGACGGGGCTGAATCTTTACACATTGTAGCCGTGCCGTCAGGGCAAGTGGCAAAGGATAACCGGATGGAGAAAATCAACATCATCGACTGCCCGCTGGAGGATGTCAAAAGGCACCTCGGTGGCTACGGAAGCATATTCATAATCCACGACCGCAATGTGGGAGGAATCGTGGAAAGGCTTGGCATTGAGGCGAAAGGAATATTTCCGATCGAAGCGACGGAGGATAGGAAAACGCTTGTCACGCTGTTGGAGATCGAGGAATGGCTGTTGGAGAAAGGAGCTGACAGAGAGGCGTTTGTGCTTGGCATCGGTGGCGGGATCACGACTGATCTGGTCGGGTTCGCGGCATCCGTCTATAAGCGAGGCGTGAAGTTCGGATTCGTTCCGACCACGTTACTCTCGCAAGTCGATGCGGCTATCGGCGGCAAAAACGGCGTGAATCTCGACTCCTACAAGAACATCATCGGAGTGATCCGCCAGCCGGAAATGACATTCATCTGCCCGGAGCCGCTGGAGACACTCCCCTACCAGCAGATCCTCTCCGGAGCGGCCGAACTACTCAAAACATTCATTATCAACAACAAAGACAATGAATATGTAAGGGCGGTGAATATGCTCGTGAATATTCATGAGCGGGCGTCGGGAGGCTCTGCCGAGGCTGCCGTACGGGAATATTCAGAAACGCTTCGGGAGCTGATTGCGGCAGCGGCAAAGGTAAAGGCTGGGATTGCAGGAAGGGATCCGAACGAGCGCGGGGAGCGCCGGCTGCTCAATCTGGGGCACACTTTCGCGCATGCCATCGAGAAGAATTCCCGGGAGTCTGTTTCTCATGGGCAGGCTGTCTCGATGGGGATTATTCTGGCTGCCCGGCTGGCTGAGTCCTTGGGGCTGACGGAAGGTCTTTCCGAGCGTCTGGAAGCGGATTTTGCGGCCTGCGGGCTGCCGGTTGAGAATCCGTACGGCATTGACACTCTAGCGGATGCGATGAAGAAAGACAAAAAGGCGGACGGGAATTTTGTCCACTTTGTGCTGCCGCTTGGCATCGGACGGGTCGAGACGAGGGAACTTCGGGTCGAGGACGCGGTTGAGGCTTTGACCAGAAAATTTTGTTCCCCATTTACGGAAAATGTACCTTATTAAAAGCGGGCAATCTTTGCGGCTGACGGTTGCTTATTAAAGTAAATTTGAATCTAAGAATATGATCTGCACAACAATCCAGAACCGGACTCTGGAAGAGATAATGAACCTGCTGGAAAGCAGCGAGCCACGGATTCAGATGGCTGAGATACGGCTGGACAGATGCCCGCTGGACATTGAGGAGATCGAGTACCTGTTCTCGTCCTCGGACACACCGCTTGTGGCAACCTGCCGGGTGGCTGATGACGGAAACGGCACGTGGGAGGAAGCTGAACAGAAATTGACAGCGGCGGTGGAGGCCGGAGCAGCTTTTCTGGATCTGGAGATAGAAGCTCCGAAAGAGATCGGCAAAAGGCTCCGCAGGGCTTGCACTGAATACGGCACCACGATGATCCGCTCCAGTCATTTCTTTGCCGGAACTCCTTCGGATGATGTGCTTCGGAGCACTGTGGAGAAGTGCCGGAAGTTCGGTGGGGAGATTGTGAAGATCGCGGCTATGGCGGCCTCGAAAGAGGATGTCGCCAGGGTGCTGGGGCTGTACTCGGTCGCTGAGCCTGTGGTTCGACCGGGCTCTCCAACCATCGAAGCGACTGCCCGTTCTGAAGGACAAGGGTCGCTTCGGCAGGCTCAGCGACCGTGCGAGCTTATCGCCTTCTCAATGGGCGAGATCGGTAAGGCCAGCAGACTGGAATGCCTGAAATTCGGCAGTCCGTTCACCTACGCCGCACTAAATAATGCCGAGGCCGCGGCTCCCGGCCAATGGAGTTACTCAGAGATGCTTACGGCCGTCTATGGCGATAGGAAACCTCTTCATTGCGACACGGCTCTGAATATGCCGGCCTCAAAGAGTTTCGCCCAGCGGGCCATCATCGCAGCGGCCCTCGCTGAGGGCGAATCCAGACTCGGAGGCTACTCCCCTTGCGGAGACAACGAGGCGGCGATCGAGGTCGCCAAGGCGCTCGGGGCCATGGTCGCGGTCGCTGAGCCTGTGGTTCGACAAAGCTCACCAACCGCCGAAGCGACCTCGTATTCCGGAAGCACCCTCATTATAGAAGGCATAGGTTCGTCAGCGAATATCCCCGAAAAGATAAACGTCGGGGAATCCGGCCTGCTGACCCGCCTGCTGATCCCGCTCGCAGCCGCTCTCGGCAACGGCAATCAAATCGAGATTGATGGAGTCGGAACCCTCCCGACCAGACCTCTGAAAGGCGCGGCCGAGATTATGGCCGGATTCGGAACGGTCCTGAGACCTCTCTATCCAGAACCTGAAGTCCATGTGCCGCTCACCGTCCAAGGCCCTCTGCTTTCCGGCAAGGCCAGCGTTTCCGGCAAAGGCGGCTCGCAGCTGATCTCCGGCCTGCTGATGGCCCTGCCCCTCCTTCCCGGAGACTCGACCTTGCATATTCATGATCCCAAGAGCATCCCGTACATGTTCATCACCGCTGATGTGCTACGCCGCTTCGGCATCAAGATAGGCAGCGAGATGGAAGGCGGCGAAGATTTCCTTGAGACGCAGGACTGGAGCCTCTGCACCGGCATCACGTTCAAAATCAAGGGCGGGCAGAAATATCACCCGGCAGTCTTTGACATCGAGGGCGACTGGAGCGCTGCCGCCAATTTTCTGGTTGCCGGAGCCCTGTTCGGGGACGTGAAGCTGACCGGACTCGACACGACCTCCCTTCAAGCCGACATCTCGATCATGGACATCCTGATGGAGGCCGGAGCCAGTCTGTCGCAGATCGACGACGAGACGGAGGACGAGAATGTGGACAATGAAACTGCCGAAGCGGCAAACGGCAAAGTGGCCGGCGACATGAACAACTCAGAGACGAATTTCCCGAAAGGCCACCGCGGCCTGATCACCGCCCAGAAAGCCCCGCTCCGCGCCTTCGACACCGACCTCAACAACTGCCCGGACCTGTTTCCGATTGTCTCCATCCTCGCCGCCTTATGCCACGGACGCAGTAATATTCAAGGATTCAAGAGATTGTCCAGCAAGGAAAGCGACCGCGGCACGGCGATTCTGAATATGCTCACCCAGATGGGCGTGGAGGCCTCCGCCAACGGCGACACCCTAACCATCACCGGCGAATCAGTCGAGAGCCGCCTCCTGAACGGCCACCTTCTGAAGGGCGGTGAATATACCTCTTCGCACGACCACCGCATGGCCATGGCCCTCACCGTCGCCTCTTGGTGCGCCGACTCCCCCATCCACATTGACGACACCACCTGCATCGCCAAATCCTTCCCCGGCTTCCTCGACACCTACGGCTGTCTGGAACGTTAGGCATTCCCGACATCACCAAGACTCATATTTATGCGTATTTATTGCATAATGACATAAATTTGAGCATATTTGACAAAAGAACACGATTATGGCACAAGTTTCAATGGCAGTCAGGATGGACTCCTCGTTAAAGGAATCTTTTGATTCCTTATGCTCCCAATTTGGAATGAGCGCCAACACTGCCATGAACATATTCGCAAAAGCAGTGGTTCAACGAGGAAAAATTCCATTTGAGGTCCGAGGCGACAAAACCGAAAAACTTACAGAAAGGTATAAGGCATTCAAGACCATCAGAGCGCTGTCTGAAGCTGGAGCCTTTCCTGAGATGTCCCTTGAGGAGATCAATGAGGAAATTCAACACGCAAGATCGGAAGAATGAAAGTCTTTGCCGTCATAGACACTAATGCACTATAATGTCGGCTATCTTTCAGGGGTGGTCGATGAAGTGACGTGTAATATAATTTATTAACAGCAAATACTTTATACATTTCTCTTTAGTAAGGATTTGTCAAAGGTAAGTGTATATTCATTTGATTATAAGCACATTTCCCGTCACTCGCTGATTCTGAACGAGTGGCACGTAAGATAATATTAATCAGATAGATAAGCCTTTGTCTTCAGCCAAATCAGCCTAATTCAACTTGACAGTG
>DCCQ01000050.1 GCA_002314195.1 Bacteroidales bacterium UBA1077
ATTGCTTGTTTTATAAAAAAGATATACCTTTGCAACGAATAGTTTTTTCATAGGTTAAGTTTTAGGTTAGAATTGCGAACGGGGTCTGCTGCGACAGCAAACCCCGTTCATCTTTTATGTTGATAAGTAATTGATTATCATGCTGTTGCCCCCCCCTATGCGTGTTTTTGCATCGTAGGAACTCTTATCCTCGCTTTTGGACAGGCTCTTAAATGAGCATGATAAGTGAATAAACATTCTTGAAAATTGCATATTATGTTCAAAAATGATAAAAGCAATAGCCCTCACAAGGCCGAGGGCTGTGAGGGCTATCGTTTTCGGATCTTCTGACCGTGTCTACCTCTTGAGGGACGGTGTGGAGTCTCTTGTGAAATCGTTGGTGGAATTATTCGTGTCTATAAGTTTTCCGTTTTCATTTTTTTTGCGGAGGACTGACTTTCCGTACTTGTCAGGATCTTGGTCGATTTTTCCGCATCCAGTGTAACCGGAATCAATTGAATCATCCCAACTGTTGGCGAAGAACTTCACTTCAAGTGAAAGGTTGACACCGTCAATGACCCACTGATTCGGAATTTTGTAGGCCTTGCTGATGCTCATGTTGAAATCCCCTGCTTTGGAATGATTGATGTAGTTTCCTTCCCACTTGTAGTCTTTAAGGAAGTTATCCATGCCTATTCCATAAGGAGGCAATGAGATGATCAGCCCTTGGAATCCTTGTTTATGTAGAACAAAATATGAGTTCGTATAGCTGAACCAGACATCAAGATTAGGCACGTCCGGATTGTCTATGTCTTGCTGAGCCGCTACTGTCGATTTGTCATACCATTCAAAATCCGCATTACTCAAATCGAATGCGTTAGGGTTTGTCTCGGTGTGATTTAGTGCGTTATTGGCTATTATAAGTGATGTACCTGGCTTTACAGGCACATCAGTGCCGTTCCCGGGAATGACATATGCTGTTCCTACACCGCAGTATTTGTCCTTGATTGGTTCAAGAAACTCGTAATTAAGAGTTGATGGGTACTTTGCCTCGGAGATTATGATTCCGTCAGCGTAAAGCAACTCCTCTGAATTGTTGGTGATTTTAATGTATTGATCTCCATTGTGTTTGTCTGGTTTTCCGGTTGTAGGAAGTGCAGAACCAGCGAAGTAAATCTCCTCTATCAGCAGCTCTCCCGGCTCGATGTCCCTCCAACTTTGCTCCAGGGAAACTTTCTCAAGTTCCGCTCCGGCTGTTGTCGAGAGGACAATCTCGGTTGAACGATAAGCGTCAGTCCTGTTGGTGTCCAGCTGAAGCACCACGCTGTCCTTTCTGGTCTCAACCACGGAAATCCATTCCGGAGTCTCGCCGACTTCATACACGTAGCCTTGAACGGCAGGGAAAGCGACTCTGCCACCTCTACCTCTTACCTTCAAAGCGGATGATTCCGGCTGCTCCGGAGGAACAGGACCATTCTGGGTGATCTTAAAGGATTGGAGTCCGAGGGAAGTGTCGAATGTCAGCGTCGAGGTTCTCGGCGTGGCGTCCTCGTAAGGCTCAACCGTGACGGTCACCTCGGTGTCTGAATTGCCGCTTGTGACTGAGACCGTGTACCAAGTGTCGGCCTGTGGCACTTGTGCCGTCCAGTCTCTGTTGGTGGAGATGAACACGGTCTGCGTGCCTCCGTTGGCGTCAAACTTCAGCTCTTCGGTTGACAGGGTGAAGATAGGATCTTCTTCGTTGCAGGCCGCAAGTGCGAGCGCTGCTGAAAGGATTAAAAGTAACTTTTTCATAATCTGTTAGTTGTTATAGAAATCATTGTTCATTGCCTAAAATCTAAAATGCCAGCCCTATAGCCACGGTCAGATACTCCGCGTGGCCGAATCCATCAATGGATCTGAACGAGAATTCCGGCTTGAGAAAGACAGCCGTGTTGTGCGCGATATTTCGTTGTATCCCAAAACTTAGTCCGGCAGTGGTCTTTCCAGAGGAAATCATGGAATGGAAGTGCTCCAAATAGTCCAGTATCCTTGAATCAGTGTATCGGGCGGGAATAGACAAGGATCCGTCCAGCCCGAATGTGCGCCGGAATTTCACGTTCGCGCCAAACAGCCACTCTTTGTGTTGCCTTCTCAAACCTAGAGTCAGGCCGGCGCCCGCAAAGCTGAAAGTCATCTCCCTTTTCGGGAATATGTACTCCGCGGAAGACCTGCAATATTCAAAGACAGGCTCAGCGCAGATTATTCCCGCCGCGGACGGCACCTCCACCGCTCCCCTCAGATTGGCGGAAAGAATCCGGTTCCGGTACATCGTCAATGAACCCAGCACAGCATATTCATTGTTCTTGCCTGTGTCAATGATGTTTTCCGTGCTTTGCCTCAGCTCATAGGCCATTCCGGTGAGTATATTCCATTTCACTCCGCTGCTTAGATGCTTGTAGCCAAACATCCCTTCGAGTCTCTGGATCCAGAGATCGGTGATAGGTACCTCATTGTTGGCGGTCAGCAGGCACTCTATGTCCAGACTGTTGTAGGAAAGCAAGCCTGTCCATCCATTCGAGTGCCCCGGAATGACAGAGGCGGAGACTTCCCATCCATGACCATCATACCTGCTGGAAGTGAAGTCGCCGGCTCCATCGAATCTGGCGAAGTGGCTTCCAAGACCTGTGAAATGCAGTTCGGAGGTGTTGGCTCCAAGAGGGTCATAAAAACTTACGTCCTGCGACTGCTTGTAAATCCTGAATGCGGTGTTAAGGTCGAAGACATAACCATGAGAGGTAATTCCTCCTGTAAGGATGGCATTGAGATCGGATGTGACGGATCTTGGCCGCGGATCAACCTGACGGTATTCGTGCAATGCCCTGTAGCCACCGTAAATCCCTATGTGAGCCTTGCCCAAAAGCTTAGACCAAGCTCCGAAGAAGGAATATTGCTCTTTCTGGAGGTCGCCTCCCACAGTGTCCACCATCACATCCGGATAGAGTAGTTCGAAGTCGGATGTGGAGTTCCAAAGCACATTCCTTTTTACTCCTCTTGAATATTCCGCCCCGGCTCTGACCGCTGAATAACCCTGCAACCGGATCAAGGAATTGACCTTGACCGAACCTTGGTCCAGTCCGTCTCCCTCCTGTGGCAGCAGGGTGTCTTTCACGCGGCGCAAGCCATAGACAGCCTTGATCTCTGAATATGTCGGGATGTCCCACAGCAGGAAACCGCCCGCGTTGTGGCCGGCGATCTCACTCCGTCCCAGGGCACGGGCAGGGGACAGGCACCTCTCAGAGGCCGAATTGACATCAGCCTTCTCTTGCCCCAAGGCCGATGCGATTGTTGTCAGGAGTGATAACAATATGATGCGGATCCGTTTCATTTCAGTACTGTCAATTCAAGGTTCAAAGTCTCTTTGTCGTTCAGCAAGGTCACGGAAGTCTTCGGGGAGTTGTAACCCGAGAAACGGACCTTCTTGCGCTGACCGTCGCTGAACACGGCCTTGCCGTCGAAAGAGATCATATAGATTCCTTTCCTGACCTTGACCGTGGCTGTCCCGACCTGAAACGTCGGGATTTCATATTCCTGCTTCGTGTTGAGGTCGCGGATGAACGAGCCGTCAAGGGAATTGTCCACCTCGACTCTTTCGATTCCGGCGTTGACCGACGGACATGTCACATTCATAGTCACGATCGTGAATACATTCTGCCCCGAGTCTTTCTCGCATCCGCAGAGAAAGATCGAGAAAAGCAGTATGATATTCCGTATGGATTTGTGAGTCAGCATATTCATTAAAGTTTGAAGTTCAGCTCCATTCCGAAGTACGGCAGGACGGAGCGGCGCACGAGGATGCCCATGTTCGTCCTGTAGTCAGGTGAGACATCCAGAATCTTGTTCACGAACAAGGCGCAGGCGATCTTGTCGTGGTAGATCTTCTTAGTCGCCTTGAGGTTGATGTTCATGCTGAACGGGATTCTGAAATAGATTGGCATCGAAGGGGTATATTCCCTGATCATCTGGGCCAGGATGCCGTTGGCGGCGGATTCGTCCGTGAACGGGTGGCTTTCCAGATTCTTGTCGATGTAGGAGAGCGGCCGCGCGTCCTTGGCCGTGTTCTGGCTTCCGGTGAACCATTGGCACTGGAACGAGGTCGAGAAGATCATGCCGAGCCTCGGAATCTGGGTGTCAAACATGAAATTCGTGTTGAAGACCTCGCGCAGGAAACCGTCCGTGTCCTTGTAGTAGCCGACGTAAGGATATGTCTTGCCGGCCACGACCACCGATGGCCGGTAATATGTCGGCTGGCTGTTGCTGTACCTTGTCCTGAACCATGCGCCGCTGACGGTGACCTTTGTCCTGATCGGCCGGATTCTCGGGGCGGACATTATGAACTCGACACCTTCCTTCAGAGTGCGGCTGCCGTTGGTGTTGAAGGTGTAGCCGATGAGCAGTGTGTCCCTAACCCAAGGGGTCGTCTCCGTTGAAGGAGGGCCTGTCAGGGTGCTCTTGTCGATCGTCTCCTCTTGATAGTCCTTGTAAATCACACGTGTGAACTCGCTGGCGTACCTGAATCCGGAAGTCATATCCTCTCTGAAATAGTCTATGTTGAACGAGAAATCTCGTCCGATCTGGACATCCGTGGCGATCTCCCATTTGAAATTTCTTGCGGCCTTGAGGTCGAAGTTCGTCGGGTCGATCTTCATCACATAGACATTGATTCTCCGAAGATTCTCCTCAACCGGCCAGTAGTTCATCTGGGTGATGTCGTAGTAGATCGGATCCGGGTAAAGCTGATCCATTGTCGGAAACTTTGTGTGCCAACCCGCTCCGCCGGACAGTCCGACCTTCACATCCTTTCCGAAAGCCTTCTCCAACCTGAGGTTCAGCCTCGGATCAAAGTATGGCTTGAGATTGACTGAATATTCCTTGCCGGCTCCCGCCATAGCCGCGACCCTCACTCCGGCAAGCCATTCGGCCTTGAATCCGTTCCCGAAAGTCAGAACGGAATTGTCTTCGATGAAGGCTGATATCTGGTGCGTAGCCGGGATTGCTGAATAGTTCCTCGGGCGGACGTTCATGTCCACGGAGAACGGTCTCTCCGGATCGAATATGGTTCCTTTGCCGAAGTTCTTGCTGACATTCCACTGGGCACCAGCCTTGAGTGTGTTTGTCGTGTTCCCGAAATCCTTGCGGAACTTCGCCGTGCCGTTGAGGTAGGCGTAGAACGGCTTGCCATCGACCTTCAGCGTCGCCTCGTATTTGTAAGGCACTATCGTTACGTCGAACTCGCCCTCTTTCAGACTTGTCGAGAGAGGCATCGGAGAACTATATTCAACGAACTTCCATCTGCTGATCAGGTCTTTCTCGTAGGCCAGGGAACCGGTGATGTCAAGACTCTGGAAGAACGATTTCAGGCTCTTGCTGCGGACGGTATATTCCCCACCCAACGCGAAGCGGCTGTAGTTGGACTTGTAGGTCTCGATCGGGCCACAGTCTCCGAAGTCCAGGTTCTTGTCGGACTTTTGGTTGTCGAACGAACCGGTGTAGTCAAGGCTTCCGCTGAGGGTTCTGACAAGTTTTCCGGTCCAAGTCTTGCCGATTCTGTAGCTCCCGGTTAGCCGCTTGTAATTCTGCCTTGTGTTGCGCGGATCTGCCCTGGAATCCAGGAAGTTGCCGCTGAAGTTCATCGTCAGCTTGTCGGTATTGCCCCACTCCAGATCCTTGCCAAGGTAGAAGAGCTTGCTCTTCATGTCCGCTTTGAAGCGGGCTCTGGTGTCGTTGCCTCCTTTGCGTCGCCTGATGTTGACAAGGCCGCTGGTGAGGTCACCATATTCAACAGAAGGGATTCCGCGGATGATCTCGATGGATTCCACGTCCTCCGTGGTGATGGTCCTCATGTCGACTCCGGCGTTGACAAAGGAAGATCCGTAGCTGCTGTAGGCCGGAGTTGTCTGGAGGTTCGCGTCGTTGTTGACCGGGACCCCGTCAATGAGAAACCTGGTTCCGAGGGAAGAGGTGTTGTAGTTGCCGCTGGAGACTGAAACCGCCCTCAGGTCGATTGTTTTCGGTGTTGAGAATGAAGGATCGACAGATCGTCCTCCCGGAAGCAGCTCAAGCAGGTCGGCGAAACTGGACGGCTGGATGTGCGCTATCGCATCCTGCCCGATCCGTGACGAACTTGTCAGTCCATGGCTTTCCGTGGCTGTGACAACCACCTCGTTGATGGCGAACGAATCCTGGATCAATGAGTATCTCCCGTCTTTCCGCACGGCCGTTGTCAATGTCTTGTAGCCCATGCAGGTGATCTGAAGCGTGCCGCCTGCGGCATTGAGCTTGAATCTGCCTAAGGAATCTGTGACATCCCAGACTGCCTTGTCCCCTTTTATGGCTACCGCCGCTCCCGCGACTGGGGATCCGTCCGCATGGTCGATGACCGTTCCTGTGATGCTGCCAGCACTGTTCTTGGTGGCAGACTGTTCGCTTGATGTGCTTTTAGTACGGCTTTGAGACACTGTTCTGTCGTTTGCGGTGCCATTTGCATAGCTTCGGACCGCACCGTTTCCGGAACCGTTGGCTTGGGCGAACGCATTGACTGACAGAGCAGCAGCCGTCGCAAAAATGATTAATGACTTTATATTTACCTCAAACACTTTTAGATTTTCTGTTTTCAAAACCACAAAATTATACTTGAATGAAGTCATCGTCAATGCCAACAAATTAGGAATAAAACCACCCTGTTTAACCATTTGTGTGTAGATGCGTATTTTGTAATATATTGATTGATAGATAAATGATTGTTTGTCTTGCGCTGTCTTTAACTAAAGGGAATTGCCCTTTTTACTGATAATTAGTGATTTGTCCACCACCTCTACCAATTATTGATGATTGTAAAACTCTTGCAAAATGAATATTTTTGTAGCAATTTTGGATATTAGAAGCTGTTTTGAAGGGATAATCCCTACTGTATTTCGCATGAAACTTTCTGAACTAAAAACCGGTGAGGTGGGTGTCATCGCAAAGGTGAACGGCCACGGTGGCTTCCGGAAAAGGCTCATAGAGATGGGCTTCATCAACGGGAAGCGGGTGGCTGTCGTGCTCAATGCCCCGCTGAAAGATCCTATTGAATATGAAATACTTGGCTATAAAGTGTCGTTGAGGCGCTCAGAGGCTGCACTCATTGATGTGATCAGTGAGGAGGAGGCCAAGGCCGCCGTTGTCGCCAAGCAGGATGTCACATCGATCTTTGACGATGACTGCGACGAGGTCGCGGCTCTGAATCAGGAGATGGAACGTCTCGCCAAAGAGAGACACCACGTGATCCGCGTCGCCCTTGTCGGCAACCCTAACTGCGGAAAGACCTCGCTGTTCAACATCGCTTCGGGCAGTCACGAGCACGTGGGCAACTACAGCGGTGTGACCGTTGACGCCAAGGAGGGGCATTTTGAATATAAAGGCTACAAGTTCGTTCTCGTGGATCTGCCGGGAACATATTCATTGTCAGCCTACAGCCCTGAGGAACTCTACGTCCGCAAGAATCTGGTGGAGAATGTCCCGGACGTTGTCGTGAATGTGGTTGACGCATCCAACATCGAGAGGAATCTCTACCTGACCACCCAGGTCATCGACATGAACCTCCGTGTCGTCATGGCTCTGAATATGTATGACGAGCTTCAGGCGAGGGGAGACAAGCTCGACATCAAGCAGCTCGGCTACCTTCTCGGAATGCCGGTCTGCCCGACTGTCAGCCGTGACGGAACCGGGATCCCTCAGCTGCTGGACACGGTGATCCAGATCTACGAGAAGCATGACGAGAGGCTGGCCCGCCACATCCACATCAATCACGGCAAGGAACTCGAAAGGAGCATTGACAGCATCAAGGCCTTGATACAGAAGAATCAAGACATCAGAGGAAAATACTCCACCCGTTACCTTGCGATCAAGCTCCTTGAAAACGACAAGCAGATTGAGGACGTGATCGGAACCCTTCCGAATGCCGGTGAGATTCTCAAAACCCGGGACGAGGAAGCCGCCAGGATCGAGAGGATGCTCCACACGAACGCCGAGTCAGCGATTGTCGATGCGAAATATTCATTCATCCATGGCGCCCTTGCCGAGACTTACACCCCTCATGTTGATTCCAAGCCGAAGAGGACCATCACCGACCGGATAGACGCTGTCGTCACCAACAAGTGGGCTGCGTTCCCTATATTCATTTTCCTGCTTTACCTCATATTCCAGTCCACATTCACTTTGGGCAACTACCCGATGAACTGGATAGATTGGCTTGTGGGGCAGTTCGGGGATTTTGTGGCGGATTTCATGAAGGACGGCTGGCTCAAGGACCTTCTCGTGGACGGCGTGATCGCCGGAGTGGGAAGTGTGCTGGTGTTCCTTCCTAACATATTGATTCTCTATTTCTTCCTTTCCATAATGGAGGATTCTGGGTATATGGCCCGCGCCGCTTTCATCGTGGACAAGCTGATGCACAGGATCGGCCTTCACGGTAAGTCCTTCATCCCGATGGTCATGGGCTTTGGCTGCAACGTGCCGGCGATCATGGCCACCCGAGCGATCGAGAGCCGAAAGAGCCGTCTCATCACGATCGCCATCATCCCGTTCATGTCCTGCGCCGGCAGGCTTCCGATCTTCGTCCTGCTTGCCGGAGCATTCTTCCCGCACAATTCCGCCCTCGCCCTTTTAGGAATATACTTCCTCGGAGTCTTGATGGCGATCCTGTCGGCGGTCATCCTGAGCCGTTTCATAAAGGAGGACGACCTTCCGTTCGTGATGGAACTGCCACCTTACAGGGTGCCGACCGGCAAGGCGATCTGGAGGCACACTTGGGAAAAGGGAAAGCAATATCTTGAGAAGATGGCCACGACGATTCTGATCGGTTCAGTCGTGATCTGGTGTCTGGGTTATTTCCCTCGTTCAGACAAAGGGGCTGAGTACCAGCAGGAGCATTCGTACATCGGGCAGCTCGGGAAGGCTGTCTCTCCGGCTCTTGATCCGCTGGGTTTCAGCTGGAAGATGGACATCGGCCTTTTGACCGGTGTTGTTGCCAAGGAATTGGTGGTTAGTACATTGGGTGTCATGTACGCTTCCGATGAGCCGGAAGTCTCAGAGGCTGTCGAGGCTTCTGACACTGACGCTCTCGCCGCAGACACGCAACTTCAAGGCACACTCGCGCGTTCTGTCAGTCTGCCGGCCGCCGTCGCCTACATGATATTCATTCTGCTGTATTTCCCTTGCATCGCGACATTCGTGGCTATCAAGAACGAGACAGGAAAGTGGCGCTGGGCCATCGCGGTCTGCGTCTACACGATGGTCGTGGCATGGCTTGCCGCCTTCATCGGCTTCCACATCACCGCATTGTTGATTTAACTGTTACCTGCATTCACGAATATGAAAAAATACACCACTGAGATGTCCGTGTCGGACATGATCGACATCGACTACAGTCTGCTTCAGGTGATTTCCAGAATGGGTCTTGACTTGAAGTACGCCGGAATGCCGGTGTCTGAGGCCTGCCGGAAATGTGGCATCGACCCCGACACTTTCATCCTGATCTGTAACGTTTACTCATTCCCTTATCATGTGCCGTCATCCGCCGAACTTGCGTCCGGCAGTGTCCCGGACATTATCGAGTACCTTCATGTCTCACACCTCTACTATATGGGACGTGCGCTGCGGGGTCTTGAAGAGTCTTTCGACAGGCTTGTGGCTCCGTTCGACGAGAGGCAGAAAAAAGTTGTCCTGAAATTCTTCAACGACTACAAGGATGAGCTGGACAAGCATTTCGCCTACGAGGAAGAGGTTGTGTTCCCCTACATCGAGACCCTGCGGCGCGATGGAAAGAGGGCTTCTGAATATTCCATCGAACAGTTCGAGGAACACCACGAGAACGTTGAGGAGAAACTTGAGGACATGAAGAACATCGTGATGAAGTACCTTCCGGCGGAATGTTCCAATGAACTGAAAATCATGGTGCTGCTGTCTATTTACCATCTGCATGACGATCTGAGGCGGCACACTTATGTGGAGAATAATATTCTTGTTCCGATTGTAAGCAGACTGGAGCGCGATGGAAAATAAGAAAAGAATAGTTCTGATCATACCCTCTGACATCATCGCCAAAGGATTTGAAGGTATTTTGGCCGAACAAGGGGATTTCCTTGTTCAGGAGAACCTTGTGGACTTCTCCCGGGGCAGCGAGGCCAAACTGAGGAATCTTTCCCCTGATGTGGTCATTGTCGATCCTGCTGTCTTTGATTTCCAAAGCCGCAAGGAAAGCCGTATCCTGATCGCTGATTGCTGTGACGCTTCCGTGCTTGCTCTGGAGGGGCCTTCCGTGACTGACGACATACTCAAGCAGTTTGACGGAGCGATCTCGTTGTACGATGACATGGCTTGTGTGGCAAGAAAGATTAACTCGGCGCTTGATTCCAAGCAGCCGGATTTGGCTACTGAAGGCAATGAGTTGTCGGCTCGTGAGAAGGAGATTCTTGTGTGCGTCGCCCAGGGGATGCTGAACAAGGAGATTGCCGACAAGTTCAGCCTCTCCATCTACACGGTCATCACCCACCGCAAGAACATCACCCGCAAGACCGGCATCAAGACCGTCGCCGGCCTCACCGTCTATGCTATCCTCAACAATCTCATTGACATTAATTCCGTCCAGTAAGATTGATTTCAGCGAAGACAGGGTAGTGGTCGGAGTAGCGGACGCGGGGGACGGTGTGCGACACGGCGCTGAAATGCGATGGATAAAGAATATAATCGATGCGGATGAAAGGCCAGAGGAATGAATATGTCGCCCCGAAGCCTTTGCCGGCTTCCACGAAAGAGTCGTCACGGCCTTTCTTGAGGCGATTGTAAGTGTACGACATCGGATTGTCGTTGAAATCACCTGTGACAATCGTCTCAAGCGTGCAGCCCTCGATGTCCGACATGACCTTGTCAACCTGCTCTGGCCTCCTTCTGATGGACTTCTTCATCTTCTCCTCGGTCTCCCACATCAGTTCGCCGTCCTTGTCAGTCACTGACTTCTTGAGTCTGGCCAGAGAAACATTATAACTCTCGAAGTGACAGTTATAGACCCGGATCTCAGAACCTTCCCTGACCTTCAAATCAGTGAATATCGCCATATTCGAGCTTCTGTCGAATGTCAGTTTCCCTTTCCGCGCGATAGGAAACTTGCTCAGCGTGACATTTCCGTAACTACCCTTGTCGGTCACAAACATGAAATACCCGACATTATACCCCGGAAAACGCTTCCTGAAGAACCGTGACACATCATATTCACCGGGCAGATTGACCTCTTGAAGGCACACGATGTCCGCGTCGCTTTTCATTATGAACCTTACGACCGAGTCCGCGCACGCCGCCCTGCCGCCTTCATCCTTGAACTCAGGAGAGCGCCCCAATGCGAAATGTCCCACGTTGTAAGTAAGAATCTTGACCGTTTCGGAGCCCCTTTCCGCCGCACCGGATGAAAACTGGAAATACCGCCCGATGAATATCAATGAAGGCAGCAATGCCAACAATGAGATAAGAAACGATCGGGAACCCTTTCTGATGGATAGGATAAGGAACACCACGTTCAAGATCGCGATGGGCACGAACAATAACCCGAACACGGTCATGTACCATGCCTTGGCCGGATTCACGACCATCGAGGCGTAGCTGAGCAGAAGCAGGAAAGCCGCAAGCAGCATCAGCATTCTTGCGATGATGCCGCCGGACGAGTCCTCATGTGCCTTTCTGCCCATAACAAATCAGTCTGTCACCTACGCCAAAGCTTGCCTGTTTTCTTCCAGTAAAGAAGCAGCAGAAATCCGAACAGCATTCCTCCGAGGTGGGCGAAATGCGCCACGCCATCCAACGTTCCGGTCACTCCAGTGTAAAGCTCGATGGCGATGAATATCAAGACGAACCATTTGGCTTTCAGAGAAATGGGCGGGAATATGAGCGTCCAGACATCATTCGGATAAAGCATTGCGTATCCAATCTGTATTCCGTAGATCGCTCCTGAGGCTCCAAGCGTCGGGGTACGCAGAAGGTTGATCTGTCCAGTCGTCAGGACCCCGGCGTTGGCAGAGGCCATGGCTTCCATCTGGAAATATTCCACAACCGTGTGTGTCAGGACGGCTCCAAGCCCGGCCACGAAATAGAAGATGAGGTATTTCTTTGACCCGATCGTCCTTTCCAGCGCTGAACCGAACATCAGAAGACAGAACATGTTGAAGAACAGATGCCAGAATCCTCCGTGCATGAACATGTAAGTGATCGGCTGCCAGATGTGGAAGAACGGAGATTTCGGATAGAACATCGCGAACGTGCTGACCATGAAGTTCTGATTGATCAGCGTGGCGATGAACATCACGATGTTGATCAGCAGGATATTCCTTGTCGCTGGTGGAATCCTGTTGAGGAATCCGCCTATTCCGGATTGTCTGTCGTCGTAGTAATATGCCATATTCTTATATTCAAAAAATTAAAATAACTTTTCAACCTGCGCGGTCGTCATGATCGCCATGATTCTTTTCCCGTTTCCTGCCAGCTCGGGGTTGCTGCTGGAGAGCAGTGTGTCCAGCAGGTTTCTCGCTTCTGCCGGAGAGGCCAAAGGATCGCAGCCTGACGCTCCAAGTAGGGCTATTTTCTCCGCCATAGCTGATTCCATCACTCCCGGCAGCGAGGAACTGTCGTCCGAGAGGATCAGCAACAGGTCAGAAACCATTGTCTGGATCTTCCCCGCCTCGCATGAATATCCTTCCGGAACCCCGTTGACCACAATTGTGTCCGTGCCGAACGGTGAGATGTCGAATCCAAGTCTGGCGAGCAGCCCGGCCTTGTCATCGAAGACGGCTCTGTTGGCGGCCCCGACTTCGACTTTCACCGGGAACATGCTCGCCTGCGTGACGTGCTCGTTCTTTGTGAGAGCTGCCAGCGCCCTGTCGTAGAGTATCCTTTCACGTGCCCTTCTGACATTCACGATCATCAGGCCGTCCCTTGCCGGGGCGACGATGTATTTCCCGCCGAGGATGATGGTCTGCGTCATCGGCAGCGTTTTCTCTTCGAAAAGTTTGCCATAATCTTCCCGCCGGTCCACATATTGCCCGAATTTCCCGGCCGCTGAGCCGTATCCTCCGGCCGCTGAGCCTGTCCAATCGGCCGCTGAACCACTCCACCCGGCCGCTGAGCCTCTTCTTTCGCTCGCTGAGCCACCGCTACTATTGATTGCTGAGCTTGTCGAATCGCCCGGTGAACATGGACTCTCATCGAACGGATTATACCCGCTGTCCACCGCCACCTGCGGAATCGACTCCGGCTGATATTCAGTGAAGTGCGACCCAAGCACCGGCATGTCGTTCGCCTCCGGGTTGCTGAAATCAATCCCTCCCGCGAACGAATTCTTCCCCAACGTCTCCTTCACCGAAGCATAGACAACTTGGAATATGAAGGAGTCATCCTCGAACTTCACCTCGGACTTTGTCGGGCTGATGTTCACGTCCACACTGTGCGGATCCACCTCAAGATAGATAAAGTATGACGGAGTCACCCCGTCAGCGACCATCCCCTCGTAAGCCTTCATCACGGCCTTGTGCAGGTAAGGACTCCGGAAATATCTCCCGTTGACAAAGAAGAACTGGTTGCCCAGCGTCTTCTTCGCTGTGTCAGGTTTGCCCACGAATCCCCGAAGTCTTACCACCGAAGTGTCCGCGCTGACATCCACCACATCTCCCGTGACGGACGCCCCAAGCAGATCCATGATTCTGAACTTCAAGGATTTCGCTGGTTTGAGGACGTAGATGTCCTTGCCGTTGTGGCTGAGCGTGAACCCGGTTTCAGGCCTTGTCAGCGCCACTTTTGTGAACTCTTCAACGATATGCTTGAATTCCACGTTGTCCGACTTCAGGAACTTCCTTCTGGCCGGCACGTTGTAAAAGAGGTTGCGCACTGCTATGTTTGTTCCCTTCGGAGTGGCGATCTCTGTCGTTGAGTTATGGACAGACGCCGCGAACTCGACCTGGCAGCCGACCTCCTCATCCTTCGTGCGTGTCTTCAGCGTCACCTCGGCCACGGCCGCGATCGAGGCCAAAGCCTCGCCCCTGAATCCGAATGTCGTGATGTCCTCCAAATCCTCCGCTGTCGCTATCTTTGACGTGGCGTGTCTCTCGAAACAGAGCACGGCGTCGTCCGGATTCATCCCCTTGCCGTTGTCGATGACCTGGATCAGAGTCCGTCCCGAGTCCTTTATTATCACCGAGATCTGGTCCGCCCCGGCGTCCACGGCATTCTCTACAAGTTCCTTCACCACGGAAGCCGGTCTTTGCACGACCTCTCCCGCGGCGATCATATTCGCTATGTTTCCAGGCAGTATCCTGAGCTCCATTCTAGAGAAGTGAATAGAATTTCGTGAAATAGATCAACACTATCGCAAGCAGGATCAACCCGACAATCCCGATGATTTTCTGCGCCTTGGTGGCCACGGTTGTCCTCCTCGCATAATTGCCGTCACGCAGCGAGCCTTTGATGTAGGAACCTGGCACGTACTCACCTTTTTCCTTCTCTTTCTCGAAAGTGCCATCAACCTTTCCGAACTTCTGCCGACGCTCCTCCTCATCCTTGTCGTAGTAGAGAGGCTTATAGTTGAACCTCCTGTGCTCCTGTTCCCCAGGAAAAGTAAAAAAGCCCATAATCTTTCAAATTACCTTAATCCTAACAAAGGTAGTCAAAATCTCAGAAGAAGTTTTAAGTAATCCTCAAAAATCCATTCCAAAAATCTTCGCCGGCTTCCGGAACTGACATCAAATCGGAATCCGTGTTTGTGCCAACAAAAAAGAATAGGTATATTAGCGGAACTATAACATTAATTCATCATTGATGAAAACTGCAAATGCGATCTTCATTGCCGCCCTCTGCGCTTTGGCGGCCTGTTCTCCGGTCGTGACTGACCAGGAAGACTACACAAGTTATGTCAACATCAGAATCGGATCCGGCGGTCACGGTCACGTGTTCGTCGGGGCGAGCGTGCCTTTCGGTGCGGTCCAGTTGGGGCCGACAAGCATCCCGCAGCAATGGGACTGGTGCTCGGGCTACCACTCCAGCGACTCCACTGTCATCGGATTCTCGCACACGCACCTCAGCGGGACCGGAATCGGAGACCTTTTCGACATCACGGTCATGCCTGTGGTCGGGACGGTGAGATATTCAAGAGGGGAGGAGCCGAAAGATGCTTCTCCTGAGGCTATTGCCGCCGCTCAGGCTACCGGAATGTGGTCGTTCGCCGACAGAACCAAGGAGGTCGCCAGGCCGGGCTACTACAGCGTACCGCTTACCCGTTACGGTGTCACGGCCGAAATGACAGCCACCACCAGGGTCGGTTTCAGTCGTTACACTTTCCCGGCTTCGGACAGTTCAGCCGTTGTCTTCGACCTTGAGAACGGAGGTTGCTGGGACAGGGCTTACGACACGAAATTCAATGTCATAGACAGTTGCACCATAGAGGGTTACCGGTTCTCAACGGGTTGGGCGAAAGACCAGAAAATATATTTCCGCGCCCAATTCTCGAAGCCTTTCGACTCCTTCGATGAAATCGCTGCCAAGGAATATTCCGAGGATGGACGTGAATGTTCGGTGAACTACTTCCGCGCAGGCTTCCACACCACTGAAGGGGAGCAAGTGATGGTGAAGGTCGCGGTCTCCCCGGCGAGCGAGGAAAAGGCGGCTAAGAATATGTCCGCGGAACTTCCGGGCTGGGACTTTGAGGCCACTGTCGAGTCCGCCCGCAAGGCATGGAACTCTGAACTTTCCAAAGCCAAGGTGACCACTTCAGATTCCGAGGCCAGAACCATCTTCTACACAGCGCTTTACCACACGATGATAATGCCTTCAACCTTTAGCGATGTGGACGATCCGAGTACTGAATACACCACCTTCTCCCTTTGGGACACGTACCGCGCCCAGATGCCACTTATGACCATTCTTCACCCGGACAGGGAGAACGACATGGTGGCCTCGATGCTCAAGATTTACCAGAAGCAGGGCCGTCTTCCGGTCTGGCATCTGGTCGGCAACGAGACCGACTGCATGGTCGGCAATCCTGGTGTCATCGCTGTCGCAGACGCTGTCGTGAAGGGATTCGACGGCTTTGACAAGGATCTGGCCTGGGAGGCTATGAAGACGACGATGATGGACACCATCCGTGGTCTCAACTATCGTCAGAAGTACGGTTATATTCCTTCTGAGAAAATGTTTGAGTCGATTGCCTTCGACATGGAATATGCCATCGCCGACGCCGCTGTCGCTTCCGCTGCCGACTACCTCGGCAAGGCGGAGGATTCTGAATATTTCCGCAATAGGAGCTATTCCTATCGCAACTATATGGATTCCACGACTTTGTTCGCAAGAGGACGTCTTTCCGATGGCAGTTGGAGGACTCCGTTCAACCCATATTCCTCAGAACATCGCGCCAACGACTACTGCGAGGGGAACGCTTGGCAATATACCTGGCTTGCGCCTCACGACTATTCCGGCCTTGTGGACTTCTATGGATCACGCGAGAAGTTCGTGGAGAGATTGGATTCTCTGTTCAGCGCTGATTCCAGGATTGACGGTGAGGACGCTTCCCCTGACATCTCTGGTCTGATCGGCCAGTACGCCCACGGCAACGAGCCGAGTCACCACGTCATTTACTTCTATACTATGGCCGGCGAGCCGTACAAGACCGCGGACTTGGCGCGTCGGATATATTCCGAGTTTTATAAAAACGCTGATGACGGTCTCTGCGGCAACGAGGACGCCGGCCAGATGTCCGCTTGGTATGTCCTTTCGGCGTTGGGATTCTACGAGGTCGAGCCTGCCTCCACAAGGTACTGGTTCGGTGCTCCTGCTTTCCCTGAGGCTGACTTGACGGTCACTGGAGGAGTCTTTAGGGTAAAGGCTTACGGTTTGAGCGATGAGAACCGCTACATCCAGAGCGTCACCCTGAACGGCAAACCTTATGACAAGGCTTACATTGAATATTCCGACATCGTTAAAGGTGGCGAGCTGGCATTTGTGATGGGGCCGGATCCGGTCGTGTGGTATTGATGGCCCTTTAGAAATGGGGAGCCCTCCCCCTCAATAATAACTGCGTGGCAACTCTTCGGTAACTATGCTCCAAGTCTGGAGACCGAAGGGTTGTCATTTTTTATTTCGGAAAAGCTTGCCAATTTTTACTGTTTTTTGCAAGAAAATGAAAAAAACATCGAAAAAAGTTTGGAGGGAAAGAAAAAAGTGCTACCTTTGCAGCCCGTTTCGGAAGTAACGGAAAGTTCATTGACAATATTGAAAGATTAGTACAACAAGTACCGAGAACGA
>DCCQ01000052.1 GCA_002314195.1 Bacteroidales bacterium UBA1077
GCTGAAGACAAGGAAGGCAACACGTGTATAAGAGAATACAATCTTACTTTGGTAAATGAATAACAGAATAGGATGCCGTGCGTCAGAACGGCATCTACACGCACCAGCGATGCAATCAACCACACACCGTGCGTCAGGACGGCGTCTCCACGCACCAGCGATGCTGCTGAGGTGTCCTCGTGAGCAAAGGTGGTGGTTCTACACACGGAACGGCAAGCGGTTTACGCGTAGCTGTGCAGGCCTCCGAGGAGATAGTTGACTCCGAAATAAGTGAAGAGGACGGAGGCTGAGAGGATGAGGGTGTAGATGTGATAGGATCGGGGACTCTGCAGAAATTGGATACTGGTGCGGTGAACACCGAGAGAGGCGATCAGGAAGGTGATCAGCGCCCAGGTTTCCTTCGGGTCCCAGTTCCAGTAGCAGCCCCAGGAAACATTGGCCCAGACGGAGCCTGCGATGATGCCGGAGCCTAAGAAGAACAGGGCTGGGTACATAAGCGCTTCGGACATCCGGGCCATCTTCGCGGATGCTTCTTTCGATCCGGATGCGCGGCGCAATGAGACGGACAGTCCGCATAACCCGTTGATCATTATGACGGCCAAGATGGTGTAGGACAGCATCATCAGCGAGACGTGGATGCTCAGCAACGGTGAGGACAGGACCGGCATCAGTTGAGTCACGGCAGGGTTGGCGTTGCCCATCGCAGAAACCAATGTGGCCAACGAGGCGACGATAATCCCAAACGGCATCATAATGGGGAACCGTCTGAAACTCAGCAAGGCGGCAAGCATCGCTGTCCATGCGATGGTCAGCATCGTCTCCGCACCGTTGGAGAAAGGAATATGACCGCTCGCGGTCCAAAGGAGTCCTAAAACAAGGGTCAGCACAATGAAAAACACGAAGGCAGCGACGATTCCAGAAGCCTTGAATATCCCCGCAAAATGCCATCGCTTTGTAACTGTACGCCCATTGTCGTTTACAGGAATCTTTTTTAATTCTTCGCTTGCTCCCGCCTTCTTATCTATTTCGCTTGCTCCCGCCTTCTTATCAATAAAGGACGAGATTGTCTCTCGATTATTCACTCCACGAACCATCCGTCGCATCGCCACCGCAAGTATCACAAGCCCGACAATAAGGAATATCCCGGCGATCGGAAACAGCGGAGGCAGAGCGTTGTACGCTCTTTCTGCCTTGATCCTGAAAGCCGGCGGAAGACTCTCTCCCATTTTGCTCTCCTGAAAACGGCGTAACTTCCCAAGCGACTCGCTCAATTTTGAATATTCACGGTTCACCACCAGCTCGAAGATGTAGTCCATCGACTTGCGGACGAAAAGCCACTCCTCATCGGCGACACCTTCCGGCAGACGGTCGCTCTGCGAGTACCAACCCAACCGTCCGGTGCTGTCCCTCAGCGGGTAGATTTTCAGCAGGTCTCCTGAATATAACGCCTTGAGCGTCGCCTCCTTATCCATCGCGTCAACCGCCTTTTTCCGGTTGTGCATAGGAATATTCCGCCAGCTTGTGCCGTAGAACATCCACCCGGTAAGCACCTGTTCGTCAGTCAGTCCCTTGATTCCGGAAGTTCCGTAAAGTTTTGCGCTGAAATCCGAGGCGAGAGTCTGGAGCGGGCATATTCGCCCGTGGTACAGAACATAGAGTCTTCCGAACTCAGCAGCGATGTTTTTCGGCAGGACCTTCGGGGTAACCGAAGTTCGTTTTACTGGATTCTCTTTGACCGAAGTACCATCATATTCGGAAATTCGGCCTTCGGTATTCCCTGCCACGGAGACTGTTGTCTCCAAACACAGAATAACCACGATGGCCGATGAATATCTCCATGCGTTCCCGAAGAACTTCTTGAACCTTTTGTCTGTGAAGAAAAATGCCAAAAGCCCGAGAAGCAGCAGCGCATAACCAGTGTAGATGATCGCGATGCCGGCAGGATCGTGGCTCACGGTAAAAGTCACGCCGGCCTCATCGCTGTCATAGTCAGTCTGATAGTAACGATAACCTTTGCAGGACAGGATGCGGTTCATCCTGACCTCGCCTTCACGGATAATCGATCCGTTTTTAGTGAAGCGCAGTCGTGAGCTGTAGTCCGAAGCGGCATCTGTTCCGGAATGGTAAAGCACCTCGAAGTCCTCAAGTTCCACACAGAAAGGCAGCTCGAGAACAGTTCCATCCTTGGTCTCGAAAGTCCCCACGGACTCTCCTTCACGCACGTGAAGCGTCCCTTTCCTCGCGGAAAAGGTTGTCACGAGCGCCCCAACCAGAATCAGCGCCAGCGAAAGATGCAGCACCAGGGCCGCCGGCCGCCCAGAAAAGATTCTTGCCATCAGATATCAGAGTAATATTTCAAATATTCACAAAACCTTGAATATGTCCACATCGGAGCGTAGCGACGCAAGGGGTTTGGGGAATACGGTTCCCAATGCCCCACCGGGGCTGTCCGTAAGGACTGGGGTAAATGGGACTCGATATAGTCTTTCTCGAAAGACTATATCGAGTTGATGAATTTTACAACCGCATCCCTTTCGGACTTGGAGAGAGTACGGAAATTCTCGACAGACTCACGGGCATCGCTCTGGGCGCTGCCGTGCCACATAATCGCCTCGATGACTGTTCTGGCACGACAATCGTGAAGCCTGTCAACACCGCCCGCGACCAACTCGCTCAGGCCACGCCCCCAAAGAGGAGTGGTTCTGCACCAGCCGGTGCGGATGTCATTCTTCATAAAAAGACGGTGCTGAACCATGTCTGTGTAAGGCCAGATGGTCTGATGAGGGTAACGAGGAAGCCTCGGATCGTTGTCCTTGAAGAACCCGTTCGGATCCGTCACATTATCATCGCCAGTCGTCCAACTTGGACGGTGACAAGTTGCGCAGCCGATCTTCGTGAAGAGTTCCTTGCCTTTGATGACCTCCTGATCGTCCATATCCCTTGCCGCCGGGACAGCCAAGCCTCTGTGCCAGACCATAAAGTCAGCATATTCCTCATCCGTCATCTCCGGGGACAGATCCTTGGCCATCAGATAGTTGTAGATATCATCCTGAACATTGCCGGTCTTGTTCCGCTCGGGGAAATATTTGTAGAAATCTTTCTGCACATCAGGGTCCTGCGATGCAACCTTGGCATAAGTCGCCGTCATATAGTGGTAACGCCTGTCGCTCCTGGTGACATTTGTGATGTTCCATATTGCATTCGCCCCGGCTGCATCCTGAAGCGGACCGCGGCTCAACGCATAGGTGAAACGCTTAGGGTGAGTTGTCTTGCCGTAAAGGCTAGTCCACTCCCCATTCGCAAAAATAGCCGGATTCAACTTGGCGCCGAAAGACTCCTCCTTGGCGTACTGAGCCTTGAGGTCAGCGTCATCAATCGCATCCAACAACCCCACTCCATAGACTCCAATCGTGGATTCAACCCTGAAACGGACGTTTGAATATGGCACCGTTGTCGTCTCTCCGTTCTTTGTCACCTCAAGCGGGACATAGAACGCGTCCTCAGGGATGACAACCTCCGGGTAAATCAGGCTGTAACGCTCTCCGTCAGGGAATTCGTTCCCCCATTCATCGGTATATTCAGGCCACTCGATGCGGATCTTGCTCTCGTCGATCGGAGCCTTGAAAGGAGCGACCGCGAGGGTCTGCGGCATTCCGGTCACGGAGCTGAGGTAGGTGTCCGTGTCGTCCGTGATGACAAGCAGATAGCCGTTGCCGGTCTTGTCAGCCTTGTACTCGGTCTGGCGCTTGCCGTGGCTGTAATTCGGATGGCAGTAGAGGCATCCGCGCCTTACCATCAACGGGCCGAGGCCGCTGAAAGCCCCGTCCTTGTTCTCGTTGAAATCCCTCTCAAAGAACATCTCACCGTTCTTGAATGACTGGATCATTCCGGAGTTCTCGATCACAGGAGTCGGCTGCTCAAACGCCGAGGCGCTTGAGTTGAAAGCAGTGCCGAGTTTACCTCCAGCGTACCACTCGTCACTAAGTTCAGCAGGCTTTTCAGGTTCGTCAGTGCCTCCGTTGCCGTTGCAGGCGGCGAAGGCTAAAAGGGTAACTGAAAGTATCAGCAGTGATTTATTCATAATCTTAATATTGGTTAAAGGATCAGCCGGAAAACCGGCCAATCCTTGGATATTCATTAATAATTCCGAGAGTGAACAACTTCCATTTCAGTCGCTTCTTCCAAAGGAACCGGCGGCGTTATTTTCACTTCAAAGAACATTCACATTAGTCATTGATCAAAGCCTGACGCGCCACCTCAAGGGCATCGTTAAGATCGTTGCAGGCATCGATCGCATCCTTGACCTTCGCGTCCTTGTAGTTCTTGACGAACGGCTTAGGCATCGCAGCGATCTTCTTAAGGCATTTCTCGATTGCTGAGATGACTCCCTCATTGGCTGCCTGATCAACACCGGCGAGATAGGCGCTCACTGAATATGTCTGCGCGGATGTCGCTCCGAGCGCTCCGAAATAGGCGTTGCGGACGCTGACGATGTTGTCGTAGAAGTCCTCGATAGAGTTCCATGAATGAGGAGATTCGATGTAGTTCACATCCTCACCTGTGTAAGGTTTGCCGATCTTCTGGCTGCCGACCTCGTCCACGATGTCCTTGCACCCCTCGATGATCTGCTCGCTGCCGGCTGTGACTGATTTCCAGACACTTCCCGCCTGACCACAAAGTTTCATCTGCTCACCGAAATCATCCTCCGGCTCCATCTCAGCCTCCTCTATGAGTTCCTTCTTTGCAGCCGTGACATTGTCAAGCCCGGCCCAGGCAGCCTCAAGCCTCGCTGCGCTCAAAGACAGATCCTTGGCGACGGCGGCGGCGTAAAGCAGCTCTTTCGCCGGGATGGCGGAAGCCGGACGCTCGTTGCCATCACGGAATATGATATATTCAATGCCGTGGAAACCAACGAGTCCGTTGTTGAGGTTGGCAACAGTGTTCTTAATGTCGGCCATCATCTTCTCGCTGCCGAGAAGGTTCTCAAGGGCAACCTTGTCAAGAGGCCATGTGTCGATGTGCGGGTCGATGTAGTACTTGGACGCCGCCCCGAAAATGAAGGCCTCACTCCACTCCCAGTACTGGCGGGCGGATTTCCAAAGGTCGCATGCGGCCTTGACGTTGGCGTCCGTAGGATTCGCCTGAAGTTTCTCGATAGCCGCCTGAAGGTCAAGCGACTTGTCTGCGAGATTCCTGTAAGTAGGAATCACTGTGTTGTCCACGAAAGTCTCGTTTACCTTCTGGAGCGTTCCCTCCTTCGCGGAGGTCGGGTCTGTGGAATTCTTGTCGCAGGCCACAACGGCGAGTGCCGAAGCCATCAGCACAGCCGCAAATTTAAAACCATGTCTCATAATCTGTTGTATTTGAATATTTATTCTTATTTCAATCTTCTATCTATACACGTTCACTCGGAGCGAAGCGACCGAAGGGGTTTCGAGGAATCCTTTCCCCGTGCCCCACCGGGGCTGTCACAAAGTGACAGGGGGTTGAAGTAGTTCTTGAAGTGATGGATGTCCATCACTTCAAGAACCAGCCGCTGAAGGCGATCCCCAGCGTGATGGAAGGCTCATCGTTGAACGGGGTCACGTAGAAGCGCTTTGAATATTCCGCCTTTACCACGATGTCCTTGATCGGGTACCAGTTGATGCCGGCGGCGATGCGATGCTTCCCGCACCACTTGTAGTCCAGCACACCATCGGCGACCTTGAACATCGAGTCGTAGTACTCGTAGTGGGCGAAGGCATAGCACTTGCTCTCCTTCTTGAAAAGTGAAAGGATATCATAGCCCACCTCCAGGCTTCCCACAATCGCTTCGGATCCGACCGCATTGTGAGGTGACGGAGAAGCATTTGACATATTGTTTTTATTAAAAGCAGTAATCTGCTGTGAATCATTTAGATGCGCATAGTCAAAACAACCTCTGGCAATCATGTTGCGTCCCGTGTAGGTGAAGTCAGCGGACCCTATCATCACCTCTCCCCTGCAGTTCTTGTACTTTGAATTTTTCGTCAGCGAGTTGTTGAAACTTGAGCCAAAGTAACCGCTAAGCCCCATCCTGAACCCTTTGACAGAATGGTTGTCAATCCTGAACGCACCTGCGTAGGAGTTTGCTATCTTGAATTCGTAAGGGGATCCGGCCCCGCCCTGGATGAAGTTCTCCGTGCTGAACCTGTCGGAGTCAAGTCCCGGCAGAAACATCAGTTCATAAGACCATTTCCCGAAATCACCCAAAATTTCGATTCCCGGCTCATGCCATGTGCAAGGGAACACAGTGTTCTCCCCCTCCATCCTGTAGGCAGTGAAGAACTCGGTAGGAAGGTGGTGACCGTTCGTCAGCCCCACAGGGATGATGATCATTCCTGTCCTGACCTTGAAAGCGTCACTGAAAGCCTTCTGGAGCCAGAACTGCTCCAAGGCCACCTCGCCTCCACGCTCGATCTCACTCTCATATTCACCAGCCTCATCCGCCTCCAGTTCCACAGCGCTTTCTGTGCCTCCGTGCTCGAACTCGATCTCCGTGCCGAGTGTCCAGCCCCTGCCGAAGTCGTACCCAAGGTTGATGACAAAGTGCGGAATATCGAACCGCCCGTGGCTCTTGTCATCCTTGTACTGCTCCGGGTGGTTGTACCTCTGCCAAGCATCGCTGTAGAAGTTGCGGGTCATCATCGCCTCGCCATAGCCGCCGAGAGTAAGTCTCTGAGCCTCAGCGGAGAAATATCCCATAACCAGCACAATCACAAGTAAAAGTTTATGTCTCATATCTTTAACAACCGTTAAAATCCAACCATTCAGTAATCGTTCAAAACGTTTGTCACATCTTAAGCATACCTGCAGCGATTTATCTTAGCCACTTTCTGATTGACGATGCAAAAGTACAGCAGCCCGAAAAGTCCGACAATCGCAATTATTCGGTATTCTGTTCCACATTCGGTCTCGATTGTGGCGAGAAGTTGGTATTTATCGTTTAAGTCTTCCTAACCATTTTCACGTCCCGCACGAAAGACGCCGCTGGATGAGCCCGTGAGCGAAACGGGACTCCTCACGCACGAAAGGGGCCGCCGGATGAGCCTGTGAGCGGAACGGGACTCCACACGCACGAAAGACGCCGCTGGCTGAACCCGTGAGCGAAACGGGACTCCACACGCACGAAAGACGCCGCTGGCTGAGCCCGTGAGTGGAACGGGACTCCTCACGCACGAAAGGGCGATGGTAGCAAGTCTGTGCGTCAGAATGAACTTTACACGCACCGGAAAGAATTTGAGTACGTGATATCTGTTAAAATTCAGCAAAAAGATTATTTTCGTGATGTAAATCCGGATGAATTATTTACATTTGCGTTACCGTAAGCCTTCCCACAGGCTGAGCCTGTATGCAAATCTGGCAGCGGCCTCGGAAGATGTAACGCAAAGACCGGCACGGTGACATTCACTGCTGTCGTGACAACATAACAAGATTGATTGCCGCGGAGCAAAGAATCCGCAAAGCGAGTTAGGTTATATCGTGCCTGGCTCGCGTTTTTGTTTTCCGTGCGTAGAATCGATAAAATCACTCACGAGGAGCTTGATATTCAAGTGACGGGGTGTGATGACGGCTATCCCACGCACGAGACATCAACGATTAACCATCCGTGCGTAAGAAACTCATTTCAACGCACGGAATAAACTATAAATTATGAAACGAATTTCATACATAGAATCCGAGCGAATGTGCGAGGCGACATTCCTCAGTGGTGGTAGGTGGTGGCATCTCTACACTCCTGGAAATCTCACTTCC
Organism: Bacteroidales bacterium UBA1077; assembly: GCA_002314195.1. Lineage (GTDB taxonomy): Bacteria > Bacteroidota > Bacteroidia > Bacteroidales > UBA932 > Cryptobacteroides. The sequence continues at coordinate 7,774 of DCCQ01000052.1, forward strand.
TTATTGTTTGCGAATGATAACGACTATAGGTTCGCTATGAACCTAATGGCCAGATGTTTGGCAGAATTTCCGACTCTTTCGGTCATAACTTTTGAGATAATGAGCAACCATATTCATATAGTACTTAGCGGAGACGAACACATCATCAATGAGTTTTTCGCCACTTACCGCAAAAGGCTGAAGCGATACCTGTCCACGAAGGCTCAAGGTAGGCTTTCCAATCAATTCCAGATGAGTCTGAAGCCAATAAACGAGCTTAAAGCCTTAAGAGAAACCATCGTCTATGTGAACCGCAACGGCTATGTTGTCGATCCATCACACACACCGTTTTCTTACCCTTGGGGCACAGGTCGGTACTATTTCAACGATGTTCAGATTGCCAAAAAGTTGTCCGATGTTTCCGACATCGGAATCCGCCGAATGTTCCGGAGCAGGAATCCTCATCTTCCTGAAGACTATCGAATTATTGACGGATATGTCTCTCCTTTGGAATATTGTGCGGTCAAACTGGGGATGGCTATGTTCCGCAATGCGCATCAATATTTCTATATGATCAGCAAGAATATTGAAGCCTATGAAAATTTGGCAGCAGAACTGGATGATGGAGAATTTCTGACTGATTCCGAATTGTTCGCCCAAGTTGTCAAGATTTTGAAATCCGGCTATTCCTCCAACAGCCTCAGAGATTTAACCCTGGCACAAAAACAGGATTTAGCAAGAAAGCTCAAGAGTGACTATCGGTCTTCCAATGGACAGATCAGACGCATCCTCGGACTCTCGCAATACGAGATTGACTCGATGTTTCCTCTCGGTGCTGCCAAAAGCCAAACGTGACATATATTCTTTCACTTTCTGGCAATACTTTCATTTCTATGGAGCAATAGACAATAAATCGGACTTATAAGCCTTTGGTCGCTAACCATAATATGGCGATTAAAAGATGCATCTAATTAAGCACAAGCCTAAAATGCATCGTTCCGAAAAAAATGTCCTGAGGCGCACGTTACCCTTTAAATTTTAAAACAGTCCAAGTATTTGGAAAATAAACAATTAACATTCAAAAATTATGAAAAAGATTTTAGAAGTGCTGCAAGACTGCAATGGACAACTGAGGTTCAACACGGACATCGATGTGACGAAAAATCCACAGATGGCTCTTGACATCACGCAAAACGCAATGATTTCAATGGCAACGACACTATGGGGCGGTAACGAAATGTCGGTTCTGGCTATGATCAGGGCGCTGGCGATAGCGGACCTGGCAGTGAGTGTAAACCAAAATGAGATGATTGAATATCTCAGGCAATCCTCAGAATCTTTGGGGGAAGCATTTCGGTCAGCGATGAAAGATGCGCAAAGGCATGGCAAGGCAACCATCATTACGCCAAATGTCAAGCCGGGTTCAAAAAGGAATAATTGAATATAACGCCTGTGCGCCGTGCGTAGAA